>JACCYK010000472.1 GCA_013696525.1 Chloroflexia bacterium | reverse complement strand
GACGTCGCTTGCTCGACGAGCTGGGCGTAGCGTACAAGCGGCGCCTGGCCGCGTTGCTGGGTGAGATCAGCCCAATCCAGGCTGAGCGCCTCCGCCAGCTGCTGGCGCTCATCCCGACTGACCGGGAGCCGCCCTCCCTGTAGCGGTAGCCGCCGCGGAACACGATCCATGGACACAACCCCGGTCTCGCGTTCGCGCGGGGCCGGGGTGCGGCGTTGGCGTGGCCAGCAATGTTCAAGCGTCGTCGTTCAGCTGGCGAGCCAGCAGGAGTGAGCGTGGCGCCATGTTGAGGTCGTCACCCGCGGCGACGACGCGGCCCGTCTCCCCCTCCGCCAAGATGGTTGAGTCGTTGGTGTCGATCAGGACCTCCCACCACCGCGGCGGCTGATCGCCGCCCGCGGTTGGTAATGTGAACACCGTCGGCTCGGCCTCGGCGTTGAGCAGGATGGCGAGCGTGTCGCCGATGATCGGCTGGCCGCGCGGATCGCGCTCGTCGATCGCGTCGCCGGCGAGGACGAGGCCAAGGGCGCCAAGGCTGGCGTCGTGCCATTGGGCGTCAGTCATTTCGTCGCCGTCGGTCTGAAGCCATGTGAGATCTTTCACGTCCGCGCCTCGAATCCGGCGGCCGTGAAAGAACTTGCGCCGTCGCAACGTCGGCTGGGCCTTGCGAAGGGCGATCAGCCGGCGGGTGAACTCGACCAGGGCGCGGTCGTCGTCGGTCAGATCCCAGTCGTACCAGCTTATTTCGTTGTCCTGGCAGTAGCCGTTGTTGTTCCCCTGTTGGGTCCGGCCCAGCTCGTCGCCACCGAGCAGCATCGGCACGCCCTGTGACAGCAGGATGGTGGCCAGCAGGTTGCGACGCTGCCGGTGGCGGACGGCGAGGATCTCGGGGTCGACGGTCGGGCCCTCGCGGCCATAGTTGGCCGAGATGTTGTGGTCCGAGCCGTCCCGGTTATGTTCCCCGTTTGCCTCGTTGTGCTTATGGTCGTACGAGACGAGATCGTTGAGCGTAAAGCCGTCGTGGGCGGTGACGAAGTTGATGCTGGCGTAGGGGTGGCGGCCGTCGCCTTGATAGAGGTCGCTGGAGCCGGTGAGGCGATATCCCATCTCCGTCACCGGCCGTTCGTCACCGCGCCAGAACGACCGCACGGCGTCGCGGTACTTGCCATTCCATTCGGTCCAGAGCACTGGGAAGTTGCCGACCTGATAGCCGCCTTCACCGACATCCCACGGTTCGGCGATGAGCTTGACTCGTGACAGGATCGGGTCCTGATGGATGGTGTCGAAGAACGACGACAGGCGCTCCACGTCGTACAGCTCGCGGGCCAGGGCCGAGGCGAGATCGAACCGGAAGCCATCGACATGCATCTCCTGCACCCAATAGCGGAGGGAATCCATGAGGAGCTGGAGGACTTGCGGTTGCCGCACGTTGAGTGTGTTGCCGGTTCCCGTGAAGTCCATGTAGAAGCGCGGCTGATCAGGTTCCAGCCGGTAGTATTCACGGTTGTCGATGCCTTTGAACGAGAGGGTCGGCCCGAGGTTGTTCCCCTCCGCCGTGTGGTTGTAGACCACGTCGAGGATGATTTCGATCCCGGCCTCGTGCAAGGCTTTGACCATGGTCTTGAACTCGCGCACTTGCTCCCCAGGGTGGCCACTGCTGGCGTAGCGGGCGGAGGGCGCGAAGAAGTTCAGCGTGTTGTATCCCCAATAATTGGTGAGACCCTTCTCGATTAAGAATGGCTCGTCGGTGTAGGTATGGACCGGCAACAGCTCGACCGCGGTGATGCCAAGGTGGAGCAGGTGGTCGATCGCGGCGCGGTGGCCCAGGCCGGTGTAGGTGCCGCGGATCTCCTCCGGAATATCGGGGTGTTGTTGGGTAAAACCCTTGACGTGGACCTCGTAAATGATGGTCTCGTGCCAGGGGATACGGAGCAGCTGGTCATCGCCCCAATCGAAGCTGGGATCGATGACCACGCACCGGGGAACGCAAGCGGCATCGTCATGCCGGTCGCGCACCAGGTCACGGTCGCGGCCGCCAAGGCGGTAGCCATAGACCGGGCCGGACCAATCGACCTCGCCGGTCAGGGCTTTGGCGTAGGGATCGACCAGGAGCTTCGCCGAATTGAAGCGTAAGCCGTTGTCCGCGTCGTACGGACCGTGAACCCGGTAGCCATAGACCTGCCCCGAGCCAACGCCGGGCAGGTAGCCGTGCCAGACATGGCCGGTCAGCTCTGGCAGCGGGATGCACTCCCGCTCGACCGGATCATCGGCGCGGTCAAAGAGGCAGAGATCAACGCTGGTTGCGCCCTCGGAGAAGATCGCGAAGTTCGTTCCGTTGTCGTCCGGCGTGGCCCCCAAGGGGGCGGGGGATCCGAGCCAGACGGTTGATGACGCCGGCTCAGTTTTGGACGGTGTAGCCACCTACGCTCCCGTTCGTTCCTGGTGACAATCGCGGCATCGCCTAGTGTACGTTCACTAATGTATGGCGATGCCCGTCCCCCGGTCAAGGCAGTCAATCGTTAGCGTGAGACGGGGAGCACTGGTTCGGTGGCCGGCTCGGGACTGCCGTGCTCGTCGTCCTCGACGAGATGAACCAACAGCAATTCGAACATCCCATCGTCGGTTTGGTGCGCGTTGCGGACCCGGGAGGCGGCGGTTGCCGCGTCCGGGGCATCGACCTGGTCGGTCTGCTCGTCGCCACCGATCTGAAACGTGACTTCGTACATCATTGCGGTCAACACCTCCGGGGCGTCAGCGCGCTGGGCTGCCGCGCGGCGATTTGCCAGTTGATGGCGTGGAGATGCCCAAGGGACCAGGCGCATCACTCGTCAAGCGGCGGTCCAAATCCGTCAACCCTACCCGTCCATGGTTATAGCATGACTAGTGCCAATTATGCGCGAATCCTGGGCCCGATCGATCTGCCGGTGATCCCGGAGCCGGCTCTGTCAGGCGGGAAAACGGGCGGGTCACCGGATGCCCGTTGCTCTCAGCGGCCATCGGGCGCCGGAACCAGGACCGCGCCGTTGGCCGAGGCTAGCCGCTGGTCGCTTCTGTCTGGTATGTTATCGAGGGGAGGTGTCTTGTTCGAGGACGAACCAAGTTGCGGTCAACGGCGACCAATTGGCACAATCCACTCCCATGCCATCGATCATCCGAGTGCCGCCGTCAGGCCAACCGATGTCCGAGGTCGCTACGCACATGACCCAGTCGCCAATGCCGGACCCGATGTCTGGTGAGGATGTGCGCCGCCGATTCGTCGAGTTCTTCGAGGAGCTCGGCCACCGGCTTGTGCCGTCGTCGTCGCTGGTGCCGCACAACGATCCGACGGTCCTCTTGACCACCGCCGGCATGCAGCAGATGACGCCCTACTTCCTCGGGTTGGAGCAGCCGCTCGCCGCCCGGATGGTCACCGTTCAGAAGTGTTTCCGCACGGTCGACATCGAGGAAGTTGGCGATGCCAGCCATTGCACCTTCTTCTTCATGCTCGGCAATTTCTCGGTGGGGGATTACTTTAAGCGAGAATCACTGGCCTGGTCGTGGGAATTTCTCACCGAACGATTGGGGATCCCGGCTGATCGCCTCTACCCGACGGTCCATCCAGACGACGCTGAGTCGCTGGCGATCTGGCGTGACGTGATCGGCGTCGCCGAGCGGCAGGTCAGCGCCCTCGACGACAACTGGTGGGGGCCGGTCGGTCCCACCGGGCCAAATGGGCCCGATTCCGAGATTTATTTCGACCGCGGCGAGCAGTACGGCACCGATCCCGCGACCGCGTTTCCCGGCGGCGACAGCCCTCGCTTCCTTGAAGTGTGGAACAACGTCTTCATGCAGTACCTCCAGGCGCCGGATGGTTCGCGGACGCCGCTGCCCCGGCAGCATGTGGATACCGGGATGGGACTCGAGCGCCTGGTGATGGTGATGCAGGGGGCCGAGTCACTCTATGACATCGACCTCTTCCAGACGATCATCCAACGGGCGGCAGCGCTGGCCAACGTCTCGTACGGCGTCGATCCGGAGACTGACCGGGCGCTCCGGATCATTGCCGATCACACTCGCGGCTCGACGTTCTTAATCGCCGATGGGGTGTTGCCGGGGAACGAAGGTCGAGCGTACGTTCTGCGGCGCATCGTGCGGCGAGCGGTGCGGAGTGGCCGCAAGCTTGGGCTCGAGCGGCCGTTCCTGGCGGATGTGGCCGGCGTCGTCATCCAACAATTCGCCGATCATCACCCGGAGCTGCGCGACCGGCAGCGCCAGATCGAGCGGGTATTGACGCACGAAGAAGAGCAGTTCGGCCGCACCCTCCGCGCCGGGATCGGCCGGTTCGAGTCGCTGGTCGCCGGCCTTGCCGGCGCCGCCGCCAAGCGAGGGGAAACTGTCGCTCAACTGCTGCCTGGTGACGAAGCCTTTCGCCTGCATGACACCTTTGGCTTTCCGCTCGATCTCACGATTGAGCTGGCGCGGGAGCATGGGCTGGAGGTCGATCGGGCGGGGTTCGAGGCAGCGCTGGCGGACCAGCGGGCGACGAGCCGGGGTAGTGCGGCCAGCGCCTTCAAAGACCTGGCGCAAGGGCGCACTGAGCTCTATGTCGCCGCCGCGGGGAGCGCGACCGATTTTCACGGGTACTGGGCGACCAAGACGCGGAGCACGGTCGTGGCGCTCATCGACGCCGAGGGCCAAGTGGACGAGGCGGACGCGGGGCAGCCCGTGGAAATTATCCTGGACCGGACGCCGTTCTACGGCGAGTCCGGTGGCCAGGTGGGCGATACCGGTTCACTGCGGACCGAGACCGGTCTCGTCGCTATTGACGACACCTACAAGCCGACGCCCGATCTTACTGTCCACCGGGGCACCGTGGCCGAAGGGTTTGTCCGCGCCGGTGAGCCCGCGAGCGCCGAGATTGACGTGGAACGCCGGCAGGCGATCCGGCGCAATCACACGGCGACCCACCTGTTGCACCGCGCCTTGCGACTAGTGTTGGGCGATGAAACCCACCAGGCGGGCTCGTTGGTGGCGCCCGGCCGCCTGCGGTTTGACTTCACCAGCCTCGACGCGGTGACGCCGGAGCAGCTCGATAGCATCGCCGAGATCGTCAACCGCGAGATCGTGCAGAATCGGCTGGTTGAGACCAAGAGCTCCAGTTACCAGGACGCGGTGGCGGGCGGCGCCACCGCCCTTTTCGGTGAGAAGTATGGCGACACCGTTCGCGTGGTGACGATCCTCGAATTCTCCCAGGAGCTTTGTGGTGGTACCCACGTCCAATTCACGGGCGAGATCGGCCCGTTCTTGATCCTGTCCGAGGGGAGCGTCGCCGCCGGGGTGCGCCGGATCGAGGCCGTCACCGGGATCGAGGCAGTGGGGCGGATGCTGGCCCAGCAACGGGCGCTCGATGTCACCGGCCGGTCGTTGCGCGTCCCTTGGAGCGAGGTCCCGGCCCAGATCGAAGCATTGCACGGGCGAATCCGGGGTCTCGAGCGGGAAGCGAGCCGGCTCCGGGGTCTGGTCGCCGGGGCTCGGATTGGCGAGCTGCTCGAACAGGCGGTGGCGGTGGATGGCACCCGGGTCTTGGCCTCCCGGGTCGAGGCCGAGTCGAAGGAAGGCTTGCGCCAGCTTGGCGACCGGTTGCGCGACAGGCTCGATTCCGGGGTCATCATGCTCGGTACCGTCATTGACGGCCGGCCCAGCCTCTTGTCGATCGTCAGCCCGGACCTGATTGCCCGCGGTGTGCGGGCGGGCGACCTGGTACGCGAAGCGGCGACCGTGATCGACGGGCGTGGCGGCGGCCGGCCGGACCTGGCCGAGGCCGGCGGCAAAGACGCGACGAAGCTAGACGCGGCGCTGGCCGGAGTTGAGCATATCGTCCGCCGCGGCTTGGGGGGCTAGGAACCATCATGCCGATGCGCGGCCCCGGCTTTCCTTCTCGCCCTGGTGGCGTATGACGTCCGGCGTCAAGGGCGGTCGGGCCGCCAATGCTATTGCGATCGGGCCGGACGACACGCTGCTGGATGTCTTCGATCGGGTCCGGGCTGGCGGTCTGGCGCCGGTCGAGCTGTCGATCCCGAATGACAGCCCGCTGTTTCTGACTGCCGCCGAGTTTCGGACGCTGCGCGATGTTGCCGACCATGGCCGCCATCCGGTTGCCATCCGGACCCCGGACCCGTCGCGGGTGCAACTGGCTAAGCTGTTCGGTCTCGACGTAGCGTTAGCCCCGGCGGCCAAGCCGGCTCCGGCACCGCGCGCGGCGAAGCTCGGGTCGGTGGTGGCCGACCAGCCGGGTCCCGGCGGGACGGCCGCGCCAGTGCCCCGGCCAACGCTTGTCGTTCCCGCCAATCAGCCTGAGCAGCCACCGGCGGTGGATGTCAGCACCACCGCGTTACCAAGTGAGGACGTAGCAAGCACGATCACCGAGAGTGAGGCGGTGGCGCGGTGGCCGGCGGAGCCGCTCGTTCACCAGCCTGTGCCGCGAATGACACGGCGCCTGCGGGATCGGGTCTCGGCCGCGGTCGCGAGCCAGCGGCGACGTCCGATCCCGGCCGCCGGGCCGGTAGCTGAGGCCGCGGCGGCCGAGGCGGGCACGGTCGAGACGCTGTTTCAGGACGACAGCGACGAGGTTGTGGCCGCGCCGGAAACTCCCCGTCGCCTCCATTGGGTCGGCGATCGGGCACGGGCTTCGCCGCTCGTCGTTGCCGGCGTGGCGCTGTTCGTGGTGCTGGTGATCGTGACGGCCCTCAATTTCCTGCTGCCATCGGCGGCGGTCAGGTTAGAGTTGGCGTCGGTTCCGATCAACTCCGCGCTCGTGTTTGACGTGACGGCGGACGGCGAACCGTTCGATGCAGGGGCAGCCTTCGCGCTGCCGGGGACACGGGCCACCGTCACGGTTGTGACCGAGCTCTCGGTGCCAACGACCGGCTTCGAGGCCATCCCGGAGGGGGTGGCCAGCGGCTCGATCCGGCTGGCAAACCCAACGGCGACCGAGCAGACGGTCGAAGCCGGGACCGCGCTGGCGACTGAATCAGGGGCGAACTTTCAATTTGTCGAGCCGGTGGTTGTGCCAGCCGCCGATCCGGTGACGGGTGTTCCCGGCCAGGCGCAAAGTGTGATCGAGGCGGTCGAGCCGGGAACGGGCGGCAACGTCGCCACCGGGGAGATCGGCGGCCGGCTGCCGAACGGGGTCTACTACAGCAATCGACAGGGTCCCACCGCCGGTGGCAGCGACCGTGAGGTGCAAACCGTGGCGCCGGCGGATCTTGACGCCTTGCGGCAAATGGTGGAGGCCAGCCTCGGCGAGCTAGTCGAAGCCGAGCTGCGGGGAGAGGACGCGGAGACCGCCGCCGGGTTGGCGATCGTGGAGCCGACGCTCACCGTCCAGGAAAGCACCGATACGTTCGATCAGGAAGTGGGAGCCGCGGCCGGAACGGTCAGTTTAATCGCGGAGCGGACGGTCTCGGTGTTGACCTATGACCAGGCGGCCGCCGCCGAACGGCTCGCGAGCAAGTTGAGCGAGGAGTCCCGGGCCACGCGGCCCGAGGGCGTGCGGCTGGGACCGATCGCGCTCGATGCGGAGAATGTCAGCATCGTGGCAGGTACGGCCGAGGGCGCCCGGTTTCAGGTCGATGCGGCGGCGCGAGCGGACCTTGTGTTGACCGAGGCTAGGCGGACCGATCTGACGGAGCAACTGGCGGGCAAGAGCGAAGTTGAGGTCGCGGCAATCCTGGACGGCTTGCCGGAAGTCGCTCACTACGAGATCGAGCCAGGGTTTCGCCTCTTTTCATCGCGGATGCCGGCGAACGCGGGCCGGATTGAGATCGACGATGGCTCCTAGTGGAAGCGCTGGCGAAGTCGCGTCACGGTGGCGAGCGATGGCCTTGGATGTCGGTGAGCGGCGCGTCGGCGTGGCCGTTAGCGATGAATTGCGGGCGATCGCCTCGCCGCTGGCGACGGTGCAACGCGGCCCGCGCGACCTGCAGGAGATTCGGGACTTGATCCGGACCTGGGGGGTGACGCATCTCGTGGTCGGGTTGCCAACCGGTCTTTCCGGTCGCGAGGGCCCCCAGGCCGCCTTGGTGCGGTCGTTCGCGGCGAAACTTGAAGGGGCGCTGGACACTGGGGTGCGGATGCTCTTTTGGGACGAGCGATTGACCACCGCGATCGCGGAACGATCGCTGATCGCGTCGGGCACGTCGCGGGCGCGGCGCAAAGAGCGGGTCGACGCGGTGGCAGCGGCCGTGCTGTTGCAGAGCTATCTGGATGCGGGCCGGACCGGATCGAACCGTCCCTGGTGACGGTCGAAACGGAATCGACCCGGCGCGATGTATACTCGGGACGCGGAAAATCGTAAGCTCTGACCGATAAAGCGGGCGATCGACAAGGGAGCGGGTGACTGACGAGGGCCAGTGGTCGCTCAACCCGCGGTCGTCGCTTTCAGTATGGTGGGCAGGGAAGCATGAAAAAACTGATCATCGCCGTGATCCAGAACGAGGCGGCGGACGCCGTGGTCGATGCCTTGCTCGAAGCTGAGTTTCGGGCAACCCGGTTGGCGAGCACGGGCGGCTTCCTCCGCCGCGGCAATACGACCCTCATGATCGGCGCCGACGAAGATCAGGTCGACCTCGTGTTGAACCTGATTCGCCAACACGCTCGATCGGGCGTCGCCCCGGCCGAGACGGCGGAGGCGCCGCAGGCCGCCGCCGCGACAGTGTTCGTGCTGGACCTCGAAGAGTACCAGCGGCTGTAGGCACGATCATTGCTCCGGGGTTCGCACCAAGGGGGACACCAGAGAGTAGCGCTGGTGTCCCCCTTGGTGCATGATCGGGATGAACGGGCGCTGGTCTCAGACGGGCGGCCAGGTCAGCATCCAGCCGCCGTCGACATAGTAGGTGCCGCCGGTGCAGTACGCGCCGGCCTCGGAACAGAGGAACAGGACCATGTTGGCGATGTCATCCGGTTGGCCGGCTCGTTTGATCGGGATTTGCTCCTCGGCCCAGGCCAGGTGGTCCGCATCGCTCATCGCTCGCGTGTTCATCCGGGTCATGATCATGCCGGGGGCGACGTCGTTGACCGTGATCCCAAACCCGCCGAGCTCGATCGCCATGGTCCGGGTCAGGTTGCGCAGGCCGGCCTTCGAGACGCAATAGGCGCCGCCGTCGACGAAGCAGGATTCCTGGTGCACGGACGAGATATTGACGATCCGCCCCTTGGTCCCACGGTCGACCATCCGGCGCCCGGCCTCGCGAGAGCAGAGGAAGGG
>JACCYK010000462.1 GCA_013696525.1 Chloroflexia bacterium | reverse complement strand
CCTCTGCACCGCACACAGCGTCGTCACCTTCATGCGGTTTGGGCTATCGCTCGATCAGGCGCTGCGCAAAGCCGTCGAGGACCTGCAGGCGCTCGACGACGAGTACCGGAGCGAGGTCAACATTATTGCCATCGACAAGGACGGCACCCACGCCGCCGCCTCAACCGACCCCGGCAAGACCTACGTCTACATGCGTGACGACATGGACGACTTCATCGAGGCCGGTCGGGTCCACATGTAGTTGTAGGTTTGGATCAGGTGGAATCGCAACGGTGGTTCGTCAAAGCTGAAACGCCGGTGGCGGGCCGGGTGCGGGGGCTGCCAGAGGCCCCCCCGTAACACCCCGGAGGATGAGCCATGGCCCACCTGTACCGTGTCGTGTTGACCGAGGACGAGCGCGCCGAGTTGCTCGGGTTCGTCGGCACCAACGGTGGTCCCGCCCGGATGCTGACCCAGGCCCGCATCCTGCTCAAGGCCAACCACGGCGACGGCGGCTCCGGCTAGCCCGACGCCGGCATCGCGGGAACCCTCGACGTCAATCCCAGCACCATCCCGCGGGTGCGGCGGCAGGTCGCCGCCGAGGGCTGGCCGCCGCGCCGACGCCCAAGCGGCCGGATCGGGTGTACGAGCAGGCCTCGAATGACCGGCAGGAGGCGCAGTTGCTTGCCGTGACCTGTGGGACGCCGCCAGACGGGCTCGCCCAGTCGACCCTGCGCCTGCTCACCGACGAATTGGTGCCTTGGAGGTGGTGGCGGCCATCTCCCACCAGCCGATGCGCCAAACGCTCAAGAAAACGACTTCGAGCCACACCTGAGCGAGCAGTGGGGCCTGGCCCCGACCGCGGTGCCATGACGTCGGCCACACCCGCGTGGGCGGACCGCCGAATCGCCGCCCCGGCCGATGTTGATTGGCGGTTCACCACCGCCGACGCCCGCACCAAGCTCCGCCGCCTTTACCCGGCTCATGACGCCTGACAGACCACTTGGGGAGCTAGACCACCCTCTTCGGTATACACGTCAAGACCACGAAACCGCCACCAAATACCCTGGTCTCGACCAGCTCCAGGTCTGCGGCCACGCCATCCTCAAACAATCGTGCTCCTCTCCCGCGAACGACTGGATACACCCAAAACCTGAACTCATCGACCAGATTGTGCTCGAACAGCGTTTTCGCGAGCTGGCCGCACCCGTACATGACAATGCTCTGCCCGGGCTGCTCTTTCAACCTGGCGATTTCTCGCGGAACGTCGCCCTTGATCAGCGTTGCATTCCAGGAGAGCGGCTCGCTCAGTGTCGACGAGGCCACATACTTTGGGAGGCTATTGATTCGATCGGCGACGCCAGCTTCCCCCGGTCCGTCATCGGCAGCGGTCCTGGTTGGCCACACTTCGGCAAAGATTTGATAGGTTTCCCGGCCCAGCAGTAGCGTATCCGCCTCGAACAGCAGATCGCGAGCGTAGTTCCCGCGCTCCTCGGCAGAGGCTGGGTCTTGCGATTGAGCGGACCAATCGATCGGCTGAATCACCCCGTCCAGCGTCAGATACGTCGAAACGATGATTTTCCTCATGCAGCGTCCTCCTTCGGTTCGATGATCCTCGCGAAAAGGGGCACAAAGAGTGCCGGTCCACCCATCGTAGACCAGCGATTCAGGATGGTCTTGTACGAAAACGACAGCTATTCGAGGGTGGTGCTTCCGACTATTTCCGCCGGTGTCTGCCCCAACAACCGCTTCAACGATCGCGTCAAATGCGGCTGGTCGCAATAGCCCGCCTCATGTACGGTATCGAGAATCGACACCCCGCGCTGCAGCAGCGTCATGGCGGTTCGGGCCCGTTCGATTTGCTGAATAGCTTTCCGCGTCAGACCAGTCGCGCGCACGAACCGCCGCTGCACCGAGCGTGTCGAAACGTCGCTCAATTGACCTTGCAGCACAACATCAACGACCGGCTCGCGAACAAGCAGACCTTCCCGCACGAGTCGGTCTACAAAGGTGTCCGCGTTCTCGTAGTTGGGAAACTGCCAGGCAGTTCCATCCAAACAGAACGACCGCTCCCCAACCCCGGGGAGCGTCAGATCTCTGTCAACCAGCGCTCTGACGGGCAGATGAGGCATGAACGCACCAACTCGGAAATTGATGCCCATCCATTCCCCATCCGCGTCGCAAAAGAGCGGCGTCGCCTTGGTCTCGGGTCCGCGCACGGTGAACGTCGACTTGCCATCACGAAGCGTGACGACCATCATAAGATAATTCGAAGCAATTGAGTGAAACATCCCGGAGCGCACGCTACGGGCTTGCCAAACCTGATCCACGAACGGCGAATCGGACAGTCTCGCATCGAGCTCAAAGATCAACACCGTCCTCCAGAGCACAACTTGGAGGATACTATCACTTCTCTCACTTCTCCAGGCTCCGCCGCCAATACCCGGCTGATGACGCCTGACAGACCACGAGGGTGAGTCGGGGCGCCGGATTCAACTCCGTGCCCCGACCGTGATGCTAAATGTCCTTGTTCAGCGTCTCCAGGAACTCGTCGTTTGTCTGCGTCTTCGACAGGCGAGCCAGCAGCAGCTCCGTGCCTTCGCTGCCGCCCAGCATCGAGACCATCCGCCGCATCGTCCAGACTTGGCGCAGCGTGTAGTCGTCGAGCAAGAGCTCTTCGCGCCGTGTCCCGGACCGCTGGACATCGATCGACGGGTAGATCCGGCGCTCGGCCAGCTTGCGGTCGAGGTGCAGCTCCATGTTGCCGGTGCCCTTGAACTCCTCGTAAATCACGTCGTCCATGCGGCTGCCGGTATCGATCAGACAGGTCGAGACGATCGTCAAGCTGCCGCCGCCCTCGATATTGCGGGCGGCGCCGAAGAACCGCTTCGGCGGATAGAGCGCGACCGGGTCGATGCCGCCCGACAGCGTCCGCCCGCTGGGGGGCACCGCCAGGTTGTAGGCGCGGGCCAGACGGGTGATCGAGTCCAGCAGGATCACCACATCGCGGCCGCCTTCGACCAACCGCTTGGCGCGTTCCAGCGCCATCTCGGCCACCTTGGTGTGATCCTCCACCGGCTCATCGAAGGTTGAGGAGATCACCTCGCCCTCGATCGAACGGCGCATGTCGGTCACTTCCTCGGGCCGCTCCCCGATCAAGCAGACCATCAAGTGAACATCCGGGCAATTGGAGCTAATGCCGTTGGCGATCGCTTTCAACAACATCGTCTTGCCGGCCTTGGGCGGCGAGACGATGAGGCCGCGCTGCCCACGCCCAATCGGCGCCACGAGGTTGAGCAGCCGGGTGGACAGGATGTTTGGCAGCGTCTCGAGGTTGAGCAACTCCAGCGGGAAGATCGGGGTCAGCGTATCGAACGATGGACGGCGCCGGGCCGTCTCGGGATCAACGCCGTTGACAACCTCGACCCGCAACAAGCTAAAGAACTTCTCGTTGTCTTTCGGCGGCCGCACCTGACCAGAAATCCGGTCGCCGGTCCGAAGCCCGAAGCGACGAATCTGCGATTGCGAGACGTAGATGTCATCCGGTCCCGGCAGGAGCCGCGCCCCGCGGAGGAAGCCAAAGCCGTCCTCGATGATCTCCAGCACGCCGTCGCCGAAAATGTGACCATCGCGCTCGGTCTGAGACTTCAGAAGCTTGATAATCAGCTCGGGCCGCGGCATCCGCGAATAGCCCTGGAGCTCAAGCGTCCGGGCCATCTCAAAGAGCGCTTCCGGCGTCTTGGTCTCCAACTCGGCAACGGTCAGGTGCGGGCTGCCGCCATTCCGGCTCGGCCCTATCTGGTTCGGTCCCAGCGGCTGCCGCTCGGGCCGGGGCCGTCCGCCGGGACCACCGCGACCGTCACTCGTCGCGGCGCCACCGCGATCGACCCCGCCCGGGCGATCGCCCTGCTCTGGCCGCGGGAGTCGCTCCCGGCGGCCACTGCCGCGGCGATCGTTTCGGGGCGGCCGGTTCATCGGCGCCCGCCCGCCATCAAGACCAGGATCGAACCCACCCGTCGCCGCCGCGTCCGCCGGGGCTGGCTCGACCACGCCGAGCGCGATCTCCTCATCCGCTGGCGCGGCGGCATAGCCGGAACCGGTCGCTTCAACGGGCGGCACGTAGGGGCTCACCTCGGGCGATGCCGGAGGTTCGACTTGCTCAGTCGGGGGAAAGATTGGCGCCGACGAAGCAAACGGACCTTCGGGCAGCGGGTCGCCGCGAGTCTCGGCGACGGCCGGCGCTACCGGCGCGTCGTTGCTCACCGCACCATCAGCGGCAGACTGTAGAGGCGCCGCCGGGTCCGCCACGGATCCGCGTTCGATATCGACCTCGCCGTGTGCTGGGGACGCGATGTCATTGCGCAGCTCCAGCGGGGGCGCCGCGACGCCAGGTTCGGGGGCGCTGAGCGCTTCGCCGGCGTCCGCTGGTGCTTTGCCGCGGGCCCGAGTCGTTTTGGCGCGAGGGGTTGGCTTTTTGCGTGTGGCTGCTGCTTGCTCGACAAGTTCCTCAACGGACAACCGGATACCTCCAACTCAATTTGGGCGACCGGAAGCCGCCGCACGGGGTTCGCATCATAGGGAAACGCAATGACGTGATGGTCAAGTAGCGGCGGAATCGGCCCGACCCCGGCCAACCCGCGCCCCGCGGATGACGACCTTGTTGTCACATGGACCCGGCCACCATGTCGTGAGCAATGGCAGCATCCGACCAGTCCCTGTCGTCTTCCACTCAACTCCGCTGATACATCAGGTGATCTGGAAGGCGGGGGTCGCAGAAAAGCCCTCCGAGGTGCGTAACTAATCCTATCATTCCGCGCTGGCTTCGTCAATCAATCGACGGCCGTCGTTTTGCCTCTCTTTTCCATACCCGAGTAACCGCCGGCGTCGCCCGGCTTCGGCCAATCCGACGATCAGTCAAGGGGAAGCGACGAGTACAGGTTGAGCTTGCTCAGCCGATGCACGGCATCGACCTTCCGCACCGTCCCGGAGCGCGAGCGCATGACCAGCGATTGCGTACTGGCGCCGTCGCCAAAGTACTGCACCCCGCGCAGCAGCTCGCCGTCCGTAATTCCCGTCGCGGCGAAAAAGAGATTGTCCCCGGCCGCCAGGTCGTCGGTCGTGAGCACCCGCGTCGTATCGATCGCGTGCTTCTTGACCGCCGCCCGCTCCTCGTCATTTCGCGGCCAGAGCTTGGCCTGCATCTCGCCGCCGACACTCTTCAACGCGCAGGCGGCCACCACCGCTTCCGGGGCGCCCCCGATCCCGAGCAGGACGTCGACGCCGGTGCCCGGCATCGACGTCATCAGGGCGGCGGCAACGTCACCGTCGGGAATGAACTTGATCCGAGCGCCGGCATCCCGCACAGCTTGCGCCAACCTTTCGTGGCGCGGCCGGTCGAGGATGACCACGGTCAAATCGGGCACGTCCCGGCGCAAGGCGGCGGCGACCCGCCGCAAATTGTTCAGCACCGTGTCGTCGATATCGATCGTGCCGGCGGCGGCGGGGCCGACCACGATCTTCTCCATGTACATGACGTGTGTCGACTCGAAGAGGGCGCCTCGCTCCGCTACCGCGACGGTCGCGATCGAGTTGGGCTGGCCCATCGCCAGCAAGCGGGTGCCATCGATGGGATCAACCGCGATGTCCACCTTCGGCTCGTCGGCGCAGCCGAGACGCTCACCCACGTAGAGCATGGGAGCCTCGTCTTTTTGCCCTTCGCCGATGACGACAATCCCATCCATGGCGACGGTGCCGAAGACCGCTCGCATCGCGGCCACCGCCGCCTGGTCGGCGGCTTCCTTGTCGCCGCGCCCCATCCAGCGGCCCGCGGTGAGCGCCGCCGCTTCGGTCACGCGCACCAGTTCCAAGGCGAGATTTCGTCCAAGCACGTCACTCATCGCTTCCTCCTCGCCGGCCGTCAAGTCTCGTTCGCGACCGCACACTCCAGCGCTGGCCGTCATGTTCGCACGGAGCATACCGGTCAGTCATGAGCGCGGGCATTTTCATGGTCGAGATCGAGCGCCGCGGAAAGTGCCGTCGCCCCGCTTCGGGTCACGCCCGCACGGTCAGTAGTTCGCATCAAGCCAGTCCGCCGCCGCCGACGGCAAGTCGTAGGTACTGCCGATCGTGATCGCGCAGTCCGGCAGCGATTGCACGAACGACGCCCCATACCGCTTCGAGAGCAACCGGCGATCGAGAACGGCGCAGACGCCGCGATCCTGGCCGCTGCGAATCAAGCGGCCGAAGCCTTGCTTGAACTTCAACACCGCTTGGGGCACCGCGAACTGGCTGAACGGCTCCTCGAACAGCTCGCCGCGTGCGGCAAAGACCGGATCGGACGGCACGCTGAACGGCAATTTCGTGATCACCAGCAAGCTTAGTGCCGGTCCCACGATATCTACCCCCTCCCAAAACGTCGTCGTGCCCAGGAGCACCACGCTCGGGGTTGTCCGCAAGCGCTCGATGAGCTGGCGCGGGCTGCCGTCGATGCGCTGCGCCAGGACGATGATTCCCTCTTCCTCCAACGGTTCCTTGATCGCGCGGGCGGCCGCTTGCAAGGCCGAATGCGACGTAAAGAGCACCAGGGCACGGCCCCGGGTGGCCGAACAGAGGCCGATCAGCGCCTCGTGCAGGCGCTGCTGGTAGCCGGGCGCGCTGGGCTCGGGGATGTCATCGGCCAAGTACAGCAGGGCCGATTGTTGGTAGTCGAACGGCGAGGCCACCAGCAGCTCGTCCGGCTGCTCGACCCCGATCCGTTCCGCGAGATAGTCGAAGGTGCCTTCGGTGGTCATCGTCGCCGAGGTCAGGACGATGGTCCGGAGCGGGGCGAACAACTCCTCGCTTAGCATCGTCCCCACATGCAACGGCGCCGAATGGAGCTCCGGCCGATTGCTCACCTGGCCGCGCTCGATCCAGTAGATCTGATCACGGCTCGGGGTCGAGATCGCCGTTTGTAGCAAGATAGCCAACTCCGCCCCGGCCCGGATCGCGAGTCCGAGCTCAATTCCCAGGTCCTCGTGTTCGACTTCGGCCGCTTCGTCGTCGTTTGGCGCCCGGACCGCCTCAACCAGGTGCAGGTACCAACGCAAATCTTCGTCAAGGGACCGCAGTGCGTCCGACAGCGGCTCCCAGAGCAGTTCGACCTCGGCCCAGGAGCTATCACGCCGGATCGAGTTGGTCAACCGGCACGTCCGATCGAAGCCGCCCCCCGGCCGGCCATCGTCGACGCCGATCTCCGCCAACCTGGCGAAGAGGTGACTCACGGCGGCACGGGCCGCATCGGCCCGCGCCCGTGCCGCTTGCAAGCGCTCACCGGCCGCCTCGGCTCGTTGCCGCTCAGCGGCGGTGTCTTGCCGTCGCTCCAGGTAGGCGGTGACGATCGCCAGCACCCCGTTGACGAGGGCGCCATCAAGCCGGACCACGTTTTCGAGATAGTCGATGACGTGATGCTCGTTGATCCTAGTGCCGAACTGCGTGGTCGCCTGGTCCTCGAGGTGGTGCGCTTCATCCACGATCAGGCGTTCGTACTCCGGCAGCACGCGGCTGCCGGCGACGACATCGGACAGCAGCAAGGCGTGGTTCACGATCACGAGATGGGCGCCCTCCGCCTGGCGCCGCGCCCGGTACAGGAAGCACTGGTTGCGCTGCTGGAAGACGCAGCGGGAAGCGACGCAGGCGCCTTCTTCCTCCGCCACATTTCGCCAAAGTTGGTCCTCTTCGTTGGTCAGCCGCAATTCGGCGCGATCGCCCGTTTCGGTATCACCCAGCCAGGCCACGATCTTTGCCTTCAGCCTGGCCTCGTTGGGGTCGAACGACGGCTGCTGCCGCCAGGCGAACCACCGGCGCAGGCAGAGATAGTTGGCCCGCCCCTTGAGCACGGTCGCCACGAACGGCACCGGCTCGGGTCTCGTCGCGAGCGCGGCACGGAGGTCCGGCAGGTCCTTGCGAAAAAGCTGGTCTTGCAACGCTAAGGTATTTGTGGAGACGACGACCGGCTCGCCATGCTCGACCGCGTGGAGCACCGCCGGCAACAGATAGGCCAGGCTCTTGCCGGTGCCGGTGCCCGCTTCGACTAGGAGCACCCGATCCTCGTTCAAGGCGGTGGCGACCGCTTGCGCCATCGCCTCTTGTTGCGGCCGGCGCTCGTAGCCGGCCACCGAGGTGCTCATTGGCCCGTCCGGCGCCAGCGCGGCGCGGATCGTGTCGTCCTCGATCAGGCGGTTGGACCCGCTGGGACGAAGCGAGTCCGGCCGGTCGCGCGAGGTCAAGAAGGCCAGCTCGTGCGGGCCACCGGACCCCGCTTCGGCCGGCGACAGGAGCGTCATCGGTGCCGCCGGACGCGCCCGCGCCGCCCCGGCGAAAAGCTCGGCCATCGGCCAGCCGCCGACCCGCGCGTAGTCCGCCAACTGTTCGAGGGTAGAGGTGTCGAAGCGCTCGAGGCGGCGCAGCAGCGACTGGAACACCAGTGCCGTCAGCTCGGCGTCGGCCAGCGCCCGATGATTGCCGGCCGGAGGAATGCCAAACTCGGCGGCAATCGTGGCCAGGTTGTAGGCCGGCAGGTCCGGCAAGAGGAGCGTCGCCAGGTCGTAGGTGTCGTAGACCGGGTTGGTGAGCAGGACACCACCCGCTTCCAGCATGCGCAGGTCGAAATCGACCGATTGGCCGACGATTGGCCGCCCCACGACGAGACGTCGCAGCGTGGCGGCAATCTCGCCCAGGAGTGGCGCGTCGGCCAGTTCACCGGGGTCGATGCCGGTCAGCACCGCTATATCGAGCGAGACTCGCCCCGCCGGCCGGATCAGCGTGCTGTACCGATCAAGGATCTGATCGCGGTCGAACAGGACGCCCGCGATCTCGATGATCTCGTGCCGGGCGGGATCCATGCCGGTCGCTTCGATGTCGAGCGCGACGAACGCTGGATTGGCGGATGACCGCTGCGCCACGGGACTATCGGGCCCGGTGGGCGGGACGCAGCTCGCCGTTCGCCACGGCCGCCGCCAGGCCCAGCGCCAAGAGGCCGAGCTGGGCGAACCCGGTGACGATGGGCGGCACGTCGATGTATTCATCGACGTGGTGGACGTGACCGCCGTGGGTCAGGCCGACACAGACGGCCGGGATGCCCCGGCTGATCGCGACGTTGGCATCGGTGCTCGAAGCATCGTAGGCGGCTTGAATCCCATATTCGGCCAGCGCCGCGGTCGCGATTCGCACGATCGGGCTATCCAGCGGCACCACGCCGGCGGGCCGCTCGCCAAGCACCTCGGCGGTGACGGTGATGCCGCCGCGATTGGCCGCGAGCAGCAGCCGGTCGACCCGATCGGCGAGCCGGAGCAGGGCTTCCGCGTCGACCGACCGCAGATCGACCAGACAGCTGGCCGAGGGAGCGATCGTGTTGACGGAGACCCCGCCCTCGATCAGACCCACATTGAGGGTCGTCTTTGGCACCTTCGACAACGAGATGGCGTCGAGCTCGCCGATGAGCCGCGCCAGCGCGTGCAGGGCGCTCGGTTGGCCGTAATCGCCCCACGAATGCCCACCGGGACCGGTGGCGATGATCCTGAGGCGTTTGCTGCCGACCGCGATGTGGGTCACCCGGCCCAGGTTGTGCCCTTCGATGGCAACCATGGCGCCGATCCGAGGATTGGCGTCAATCACCGCCCGGATGCCCCGCAGATTCCCGAGCCCCTCTTCGCCGACGTTTCCGGTCAACAGTAGATCGACCGCCGGCCGCAGACCGGCCTTCGCCAACAACGCGGGAAGCATCACCACCGTCGCCACCCCGAGGCAGTTGTCGCCAACTCCGGGGCCATGCATCGTTGATTCCGTGCGCCGGATCGTCAGTGGCGTCTCGCTGGAAAACACGGTATCGGTATGGGCCGCCAGCAGCACGGCCGGAGCCCGCGGGCCGCCATCACGGCCCGGCAACGTGGCGACCACGTCAAAGAGATCGTCAACCGCTGGCGCCAGCCCCTCGTGCTCGAACAGCTGAGCCACCGACCGGGAGCGTTGCTCTTCGTCGCCGGTCGGCGCCGCCACCAGGGTGAGTTGCTCGGTCAGATCGAGGACGCGGGGCAACAACTCAGCCGCCGCGGCCCAGACGGCCGCCACCATCTCCGGAGACCGCGCTGGCAGGTCGGCTGCCGTCATTTGGGGAGCATCTCAACCCGATCATGCGCGAAGTCATGTCTAGACAGGGATCGCCGTCCTGACAGTCCGGCGAGCCCCGGATTGCGCCAGCGAAACCGGGACGGGCACGCGAACGATGGTTGAGTATAGCACCGGCGCCTCGTCTGACCCCGGCCTTGGCTGATGGCGAGGCAGGGCAATTGCATATGACGATGTACGGATTCCCATGCTAAGCGCGATTCCCCTGGATGGCGTCGTAGACCTGCCCGGGGAAATGTCTATTGATTGCCGCACTTCTTGTTGCGCTACGGCTCCGGGTCCGGCATCGCGCATCGACTCTGTCAACCGGTGGTCGCGAACTGTACCCGTTCGGCGTCCTCGACGACCCGCGAGGCCCGCAGGATTTCGAAGCGGACAACGCCCCCATCCTCGCCGAAGTCAGCGATCACGTCCGGTCGGACCTCGTCGCTCTCGCGAATTGGCGCCTCCCGGAGCGTGATGACGAGCGAGTCGGCCTCGCGATCGTAGACCACCTTCATGGCATCGTCCTCTCGAGATATTTCGCGATCCGCGAGGTCTTGTAGACCGTGATGACCACTCGCTCGTCCGGCGCTTCTTCGACGACCACACGGAGCAGCATCTGGCTCTCCAAACGAACGTCGAAGTACCGGCGCATTAAGACCGCCCGCCGCGGCGGAGTGACGACCAAGAGCTCCGGCGCCGCTAACGTCTGGTCCACCTCGGCCCGGTCAATGTCACGGTCGGCTAGGGCCGCCAAGGCGTGGGATGTCCAGCGTAGGGGCTTCACTCGATCCTCGCTCTCGGTGCGATAATACACGGTCTTGCCAACAGGCTGATGATGAGCCGGGCGATTCCGACGACAGGCAATCGATCGGTTTTGGACGCACTGCCGATGCCTCACCAGTGACCATCCGCCAAGGGCGATCCTGCCCATCAGGTGGAACTCGCTTGACACGCCGCCGTACCCTAGCTAGGTTTGCCGGCGATACGATGTGGCCGCCGAGCGACCTCGCTCAATGGCCCACCGGCGTTTCGCACCGATCCTCACTTGAGGCGACCGTCATCGCGCGTCCATGAGGTGTACACCATGTCCTACCACCGCTTCGACGCGGTCATCGTCGGCGCCGGCGGGGCCGGGCTGATGGCGGCGATCCAGATGGCCGGCAAGGCCAATATCGCCGTCGTCAGCAAGCTCTACCCACCCCGCTCCCACACCGGCGCCGCCCAGGGCGGGATCAGCGCCGCCCTCGGCAATACGGAAGAAGACCACTGGCAGTGGCACATGTTCGACACCGTCAAGGGCGGCGACTACCTGGTCGATCAGGACGCGGCCGACGTGCTCTCCCGCGAGGCGATCGACGCCGTGCTCGAGCTTGAGCACATGGGCTTGCCGTTCAACCGCACGCCGGAGGGGCGGATCGATCAACGCCGGTTCGGCGGCCACACCCGCAACTTCGGTGAAGGCCCCGTCCGCCGGGCCTGCTATGCCGCCGATCGCACCGGGCACATGATCATTCAGACCCTCTACCAGCAGGGGATCAAGCACAACGTCAACTTTCTCGACGAGCATCATCTGCTCGATGTCCTGTTTACCGATGACGGCCGCTGCTGCGGGGTCGTCACCCTGGAAATGAAGACCGGGGAGATCCATACCATCCACGCCAAGGCGATCATGATCGCCACCGGCGGCTTTGGCCGGGTCTACAAGATCACCTCCAACGCCCTGGCCGGGACCGGGGACGGCATCGCCATCCCCTTCCGGCGCGGGGTGCCGCTGATGGATATGGAGTTCTATCAGTTCCACCCGACCGGGCTCTACAAGCTCGGCATCCTGCTCTCCGAGGCCGCCCGCGGTGAGGGCGGCATCCTGCGCAACGGCGACGGCGAGGCATTCGCTTCGCGCTACGCTCCGACACTGGGAGATTTGGCTCCTCGCGACATGGTCTCCCGGTTCATTCATCAGGAAGTGCGGGAGGGCCGGGGCATCGACGGCAAGGATTATGTCCATCTCGACCTGTCGCATTTGTCGCCCGAGCTGATCGACGAAAAGCTCCCCGACGTGACCGGCTTCGCCCGCACCTATCTCGGGGTGGAGCCGAAGACCGACCCGGTCCCGATCCAGCCGACCGCCCACTACGCGATGGGGGGCTTGCCGACCGATGTCGAAGGCCGCGTGATTCGCGATGCCAAGAACACGGTCATCCCCGGCTTCTATTCGGCCGGGGAAGCCGCCTGCGTTTCCGTCCATGGCGCCAACCGGCTCGGCACCAATTCGCTGGTCGACCTGGTCGTCTTTGGCCGCCGGGCCGGCAAGCACATGCTGTCGTTCATCGAGTCGGCGGAGCTGCCGCCGCTGCCGTCCGATCCCGAGTTGGTCGCCCGGGCCCAGGTCAATGATCTGCTGACCCGGCCGAACGGAGAACGGGCGGCGACGCTACGACAAGCGATGCAAGAGGTGATGATGGACAAGGTCTCCGTGGTGCGGGATGCCACCAGCCTCAACGAGGCCAAAGCCGTCATCGACGGTGTTCGTCGCGCCTACCACCATGTCGCGATCGACGACCATGGCAAGACGTTCAACACCGACCTGACCGAGGCGCTCGAGTTAGGCTGCATGATCGACTGCGCGGAAGCGATCATCGAGGGCGCCCTGCTCCGGCAAGAAAGCCGGGGCGCCCATTATCGTGAAGATTTCCAAGCCCGCGATGACGTGAACTGGCTGGCCCACTCGCTCGTGTATCGAACGTCCGGCGGCCTGGAGCTGGGCAAGAAGCCGGTGACGATCACGATCTTTGAGCCGAAGGAACGCAAATACTGAGGTAAAAGGAGCGATGCGTGGACGTAACCCTACGGATCAAGCGATACAATCCCGACGAGGATGTGAAGCCGGTTTTCAAAGAGTATGTGGTCGCGGTTGAGCCGACCGACCGCGTGCTCGATGCGCTGAACGAGATCAAGTGGCAGCAAGACGGCACCCTCACCTATCGCCGCTCCTGCGCCCACGGCATTTGCGGCTCCGACGCGATGCGGATCAACGGGCGGAACCGGCTGGCGTGTAAGATCCTGATGCAGGAACTGGGGAAGAAGATCACCATCGAACCGCTGCTTGGCTACAAGGTGATCAAGGACTTAGTGGTCGACATGGACGCCTTCTTTGCCGCCTACAAATCGATCAAGCCCTATCTGATCGCCGACGACGCGCCGAGCTCGGGTGAGCGGCTGCAGAGCCCCGTGGACCGGGAGCGGTTTGACGACACCACGAAGTGCATCCTCTGCGCCGCTTGCACCACCGCCTGCCCGATCACCTGGACGAACGAGCACTTCGTCGGGCCGGCGGCAATTGTCAACGCCCACCGGTTCATCTTCGACAGCCGCGATCAAGGCGCCGGTGAGCGGTTGCGCATCCTCAACACCCAGTCGGGCGTCTGGCGCTGCCGGACCGTCTTCAACTGCACCGAGGCATGTCCCCGCGACATCGAGGTGACGAAAGCGATTGAGGAGGTGAAGCGCGCCCTGCTTTACGAGCAAGTGTAAGCTGGGCGGACACTCGGGCGATTCCGGCTGATCGACGGTCAATGGAGATCACGCGGCATATGGACAATCCGTTTACGTGGGACAACTTGACGCGGACGCCGGCGGCAGAAGACGTCTTCAGCCTGCCGGCCCTCGTCTATTTCGTCATCTTCGCGATCGGCTTTGTCGCCGCCGCGTTCCTCGCCAATCAGGGCGCGAACCGCGTTGCCAATCACCCGGTCAAACGTCGAGCCATCCAGCATTGGGCCGGCATCGCGGTCTACGTCTTTGGCGCCGGGCTCTTTTTCTTCGGCGTGCGGGCGCTGAATATCAACCCGTTCTCGTTCGGCTCGCCGATCTGGATGTGGTTGAGCGTGATCGCCCTGATCGGGCTGGCAGTCTATTGCTACCGCTACTGGCGGACGACCTATCCCGCCCGGTTACGCGCCTACGAGGATCGCCAGCGCAAACAGCAGTACCTGAAACCAGGGAAGAGCGGCCCGCCCCGGGCGATCGCGGCGAAACCAGCCAGGGCGGCGGCGCCCCGGCAGCCGGCGAAGACCCCGCCCGCGTGACGACATGGAACGAAATGATCCGGACAAGCGGAACGCCTCCTCGTTGCCGAGTGAGGCGTTCATGAAGGCCGTGCACCCTCTGTCGATCTCGCTTCTCCAGCTTAACGACGCTCGTTAACTCCGGGTGGGCACTCCCACGTCACCCGCGGAGCTCGGCTTACGGCTGCTACCTTCCGGTCCTGACCGGGTTCACCGTTCCGCGCCGCGCGGGACCCGTCCATCAACATCACGCGACGCCGCCAGTCCCACAGAACCGGACCTCGAGAGGGAGTTCAACCCCGCTAAGGCGGGTTGCGGGTTCAGGGCACCGCCAGCTCCCCATCTAGCACGACCACCCAAAGTTTAGGCGGCGGCTCCCCCAAAGTCAAAGTTTTCTCTCGTCAATTGCCAGACCGATACTTGCCGGCTTTGACGCAATCCAGAGTTAGGCCTGATACCGCATGCCGCCGGCGACACGCTGCCGGAAGCGGTCGGCGAAGGCGGCCGCGTGTGGTCCGGAGAGCAGGACGCTGCCGACATGCCCATGCCGGGGCGAGCCGGTGACGAACGGGTAGCGC
>JACCYK010000388.1 GCA_013696525.1 Chloroflexia bacterium | reverse complement strand
AACGTCGTGCCAAGCAACCGAGCCGGCAGCGCCTAGTCGAGCGCGAACACGTCCGCCAGGGCGATCTCGAAATCGGGCACTACCAGCGAACGTGCGACATTGCCCTCCAGCGGCACGATCTGATGCTCCTCCTCGACCAGCGTCAGCACCGCCAGGCTCCGCGCGTCGATGTCCGCGATCCAGTACTCCTGAACCCCCGCCGTCGCGTACAGCGCGCGTTTGCGGATCAAGTCAATCCGGCGCGTGCGGTCGGAAACCACTTCCATCACCAGATCCGGCGCTCCAGCAATGTAGGCGTCGCACCGGATGTCAAGCCGGTTCCGGGCGATGAAGAGGATGTCGGGTTGCACGACGTTGTAGGGCGAAAGCCGCACATCGACCAGCCCGCCATAGACCGCTCCGAGCCCATTTGCGTCAGCGAACAGACGCAGCCCGGCGAACAGCCTGCCGAGAACTTCCTGATGGGCAATCGGAGGAGCGGGCCAGGCGAACAGTTCGCCGCCAATAATCTCGTAGCGGTGGCCATCGTCAGGCGTATTGGCCAGGTCATCATAGGTGTACGCGCGATCCAGGACCGGCATCGTAGCCTCCTCGATCCATCGGTATTACTCCGATGATTGCCCTTCAACTGGACCGGGGCCGGTGCGGCCCCCTCCGGTATCTACTCGCGGTCAACCTCGGCGAAGACATCCGCGACCACGATCTCCAGCCCCGGCAAGACTACTGACCGGGCCGTCTCCTCGGTATCGTCGATCCGTTCATACTCGCCATCGACGAGCGCATAGACTGAGATGGTGTACCGCGTCGGATCAACAATCCAGTACTCTTGAATCCCGGCCGACGCGTACGCCGCGAATTTCCGCACCAGATCAACGCTTCGCGTCGTGGGCGACAGCACCTCAAGCGCCAACTCAGGCGCTCCTTCAATCCTGCCCGGACCCTGATTTCTCAGTCGTTCGCCTGAGATATACAAGAGATCGGGTTGCACCGCGTCATACCCGGTCAACCTGACATCCAGCGGCGCCATGTACACTTTGCCTAGCCTATTCGTCACGACATAATGACGGAACAGCACATGGAGAGCCCCGAAAATGTCCTGATGTGCGCGACTCGGTGCTGGCGCCACGAGCAGCTCCCCTCCCAGAATCTCGTAGCGGTTCCCATCATCCGGCATGTTCGCCAGATCAGCGTAGGTATATGGACGAAGCGCGACCACCATCACCGTCTCCTCTCCACCCAATCCTGGTGCCCCGTCGCTTCCTGCCACGGCCCGCATCCGGCGACACTCGGTCCATCGCTACATCAGGGCAAAAAGGTCCGCCAGTGCGACCTCGAAGCCCGGCACCACCAGTGACCGCACCATATCGCCCGTCTGCTCAACCAGCTCGTAGCCGCCCTCAACCAACGTCCAGACCTCAAGCGTGCGCGCCGAAGGATCGGCAATCCAATATTCTGCCACCCCATACGCGGCGCACAACGCCTTCTTGATGCCCAGATCACGCCGCCGGGTCTTGGGCGACAACACCTCGATCACCAAGTCCGGCGCTCCCGCCACATACCGCCGGTGCAGCAAGTCCGACCGGTCCCGAGCAACAAACAACACGTCCGGGACCACCACATCAGTCTCCGCAAAAAAGACGTCCGTCGGTCCGACGAGGACTTCTCCTAACTCATGCTCCCAAACGAAATTTGCCAGCCAAACATGCAGCCGGCTCAAAACTCGCTGATGATCGAGTATCGGAGATGGTGACACAAACAGCTCCCCGCCAATAATCTCGTACCGCTGCCCATCGTCCGGCGTGTCGGCGAGGTCGTTGTAGGTGTAGATGCGTGTCGTGACCACCATCGCTGCCTCCTTGGTGCGTTGCTTCCTCAATGATCGACCCCGCTCGGGCGCGCTGTCAAAGATCAGGTGACTGCCGTCTTCCCGCCATGAGCTGGCGCCTCACTCGGATGGAGCGAGCCAGATCGAAGCGCTAGCTCGGCATCCGCCCAAACGCCAGAAAGCCGCCAACCGCGGCGAAAAACCATCCCGATTCAGCCGCGGCGGCGAGGGATGCCAGCCAATCGGTCGCTCGCTCCGGCGTAATCACCCCGGCGGTCACTGCCCGCCGCGTGGAGGCGGTGAGGTCGAAGGCGCTCTCGACCAGGGCCAGGTCGGTGATCTCGTGCGTGAGCGGGGTTGCTTGCACATCGGTGAGGCCCAGGTCCGTGAAGCGGCGATAGAGCTCGTGGCCGAAGCCGCCGTGGCGGAAGCCGTCGCAAATGAAGCGCTGCATCGCCCGGCTCGTGGCGTAGTCCGGGGCGTCGATGACGAAGAGATCGAGGTCGGCTTCCCAGACGACGATCCGCGCCCCCGGTTTCGCGATCCGCACCATCCCCGCCAGCGCCGCGGCCGGATCGGGAACGTGCTGCAAGAGCCGCTCGGCGCGGACGCCGTCGAACCCCGCCGCCGGCAGGTCGAGGCGCTGGGCGTCCAGCCGGATGAACTCCGCCGCGCTGCCCGCGGCAGTCGCCCGCCGCCGCGCCTCCCCGATCATCGTCGCGCTGGCGTCCACGCCGAGCGCCCGCCCGCCCGG
>JACCYK010000353.1 GCA_013696525.1 Chloroflexia bacterium | reverse complement strand
CCTTCGCGGCCCTGGTGGCGCTGGGCTTGGTGGCGGCGTTGGTCGTCCGCGATTATCCGATTGCGATGATTCCGCTGATCCTGCCCGCCGTCCTGGTGCAGTACACGCTGCGGCGGGAGGTGCAGTTGCGGGCCGATACGCGAGCGTCTCTGGAGGCCATGGCCGACATGATTGAGCTGCGCGACCCGTATACCGCCGGCCACTCGAAACGGGTGGCGACGCTGGCCCGCATGCTTGCCGTGCGGTTGGGCCTGACCGGTGAGGAGGCCGATCTGATCGAGACGGCCGGGCGGGTCCACGATATTGCCAAGGTGGCGATCAGCGAGGCGGTGCTGCTCAAGCCGGGCCCGCTTACCAGCGCCGAGTGGGTGGAGATGGAATCGCACCCGGTGAAGGGGGCGGAGGTGATTCATCGCTTCGCCGGCTACCGGGAGTGCGAGGCGTTGGTCCGCCACCACCACGAGCGGTGGGACGGCGCCGGCTACCCGGATGGCCTGGCGGGAGAAGCGATCCCGTTGGGCGCTCGCATCCTCGCCGTGGCCGACTCCTTCGACGCGCTCTCCTCCTCTCGACCCTACCGATCGGCCCTCGGCCAAGAAACCGTCCTCCGGATGCTGGAGGAGGGCGCCGGTACCCAGTGGGATCGGCGGGTGGTGGGGGAGCTGGTCGCCTATCAGCGGGAGCGTGAAGCGCCGGTCACCGCCGGCGCCTCCCGCCCGGTCCCGGCCTGATGGCGAACCCGGCGCGACAGCTCAGGTTCCCCGCGAGCGAGCGGGAGCGATCAGGGGCGGCGACAATCGAGAGCGATTGGCGACCCCGTGCCTACCGCGGCCTGTCGCGACTCCTGCCGCCCCGCGGGTATGTGGGCAAGGTGCTCCTGGTCGCGTTCGTGGGCACCCATATCCCCCTGGCCGTCCTGGTCGTCTACCTGCTCGGCGTTTCGCGGTTCAGCCCGGCTGAGGCATTCCCGCTCCTGCTGGTGGCGCTCGGCGCCACCCTGCTCGGCAGCGCCCTCACCCTGCTCGCGCTCCGGGTCCTGGTGGCGCCGGTCGCGCTCGCCTCCCGTGCCCTGCGTCAGGCCCGCCTGGGCGGTGAGCGGTTGGCGCTGCCAACCAATCTGGAGGACGAGGGAGGCCGGCTGCTGGCCGAAACCCAGCACACGCTCGATACGCTCGATGCCGTGATCGCCCGGTTGGAACAGGAGGCCGCCACCGACGAGCTGACCGGCATGCTCAACCGGCGGGCGGGCGAGCGGCGCTTGCGACTGGCGCTCGCCGCCCCCCACGGCGAGCGCGAGCGGCTCGCCGTGGCGCTGCTCGACGTCGACGGATTGAAGGCGGTCAATGACCGGTGGGGCCACGCGGCGGGCGATGCGGCGCTGGCGCGCTTGGCGGCGGCGCTCAGCCAGCACGTCGGCGACCACGGCTGGGTCGCTCGTTGGGGTGGCGACGAATTCTTGGTGGTGCTGATGGAGCACGACGACGGACCGGCCGCCGGAGCGGTGCTGATGGCGGTGCGAAAAGAGATCGCTGCCGCGCCCCTGCCGATGGTCAGGGCGGGCGAACGGCGGCTGGGGATCAGTTGGGGCCTGTCTTGGCCGGTGCCGGGCGAGGACCTCGCCACCGTGGTCGAGCGGGCGGACGCCGCGCTCTACCGGGCGAAGCAACGGTCGCGGGGAGCGGCGTCGGGCCGGTAGGGGAGCGCCCGGCGCGGGCGTGGCGAACTCGTCAGGGAGCGGGCGTCGCCCGCGGCCCGAACCAGACCGTGACCCCGGCCACGTAGCGGTCGATCAGATACTGTTCATTAACCAGGATGAAGGTGACCAGGTCGGTGTCAATCGCATTGGGATTGGCGCTCGCCACGGGTGCGGTATCGATCAGGGCGACCACCTGGCCGGCCGGTAGCCGGCGGGGTTCGCGGATGGCGACCAGCCGCCGCCGTCGCTCAACCGGCACCGTCTCGGCGTTCGCGGCGTAGGCTCGCAGATCAGCCCCGGTCACACTCCCGGCGCCGAACGAATCGCGGAGGAACTCGTCCGACACCAGCGACATCAAGCCGATCACGTCGCTGCCGTTGGCGCAGGCGAGGTAGCGCTGCATCGTCTCGGTCAGCGCGTTGGAGGTCTCGGCCGCGACCGGATCACCGGCGGGGAACTCCGGCCGCAGCAACCGCGGGGTGCCGATCGGTTCCTCCGGCGCCCGCGGTGGCGCGGAATGAATGTGGTCCCCATGATCCTGGTCCCCATGCTCGAGCGCCGGTGTCGCCGGCGGCGTCGCCACCGGGCGACCAAGGATGGCGACGATGGCCGAGACCTCGCGGCGATCGACCGCACAAATCTCGACGCTTGGCAGCGGCGTGGCGGGCTGGGCGGCGGCCGGGCTCACCGTGATCAGGAACGCGACCGCGCCAACGATCGTTATGCGGAGCAACGACATACGGCTTACGTCTCTCCGGGCCGGGGCGAAGCCGGCCCCGCGCGGGCGGGCGAACACCCGGTAGTATGCGCGATCCGGACCGGCGTTGCGGCCATGTCCGCGCCGGAAACCCGAGAGGTCGATCTTGTCGCGACTAATGGCTGGACAGCACCTCGTAGTGGGTGACGCGCGGGTTCTTTGCAAGGAGATACTCGTCGTCTTCCGGGTAGTAGACGGCGATCTCCGGGTTGGGGCCGGCGAAGCGCCGGATGTCGTCCCAGGAGTCCCAGAAGGTCAGCAGCGTAAATTCGGCAACATCACCGTCGATCCGGCGCAAGACATGGACACCGCGATTTCCCGCGGTGGCCGCGTAGTCGTTCAGACCGGTCGCCAGCAAGTACTGGTAATAGGCGTCGGCGTGGGCGGCTCGGGTGCGGCCGACCCAGATTCGTCCAATCATCGCGATGCTCTCCTCTCGTTTCTCAGCGCCCGAATGGGATCAGCCTACCGCCCGGAGCAGCGCCGTCGTGCCGACGCCGATGACGATGGCAAAGATGAGATTGCCGGTCCGCAGCATGGCCAGGACGATCAGGGCCGAGGCCGCGGTTTCG
Organism: Chloroflexia bacterium; assembly: GCA_013696525.1. Classification (GTDB taxonomy): domain Bacteria; phylum Chloroflexota; class Chloroflexia; order Thermomicrobiales; family UBA6265; genus JACCYK01. The sequence continues at coordinate 446 of JACCYK010000353.1, read as the reverse complement.
ACCGGGCCGCGGGTGAGGGCCAGGGGTGCGACTAGCGCCACCAACAGGGTGCCGGGCAGCGCCTGCAGCGCGGCCTCGACAGCGGGCGAGGGGGTGAAGCGCGACATCAGCCAGAGGCCGCCGGCGCGGGTGGCATAGGTGGCGATGGCCATCCCGGCAATCGTCAGCACCGCCTCAGCGGTCATGGCGCAGCCCGGCCACGATCGCCCCGGCCAGACCGCCGAAGAGCACGTTCCAGGTGCCGGGGAGCCAGCGCCCAACCAGGATCGAGATGACGCCGGCCGTGACCCAAGGCAGGAGATCGATCCTGCCTCGCCAGAGCGGGACCACGATGGCGAGGATCGCGGCGGTAAACGCGAAGTCGAGACCGAGCCGGGACGTATCTGGCAGCCGCGAGCCCGCGAATTGGCCGGCCACGGTGCCCCCCACCCAGGGCACGAGCAGGG
>JACCYK010000344.1 GCA_013696525.1 Chloroflexia bacterium | reverse complement strand
GCGCCTCGTCGCCTACCTCCAGGGCGTGCCGCCGGAGCAACTGGCCGGGGACACGCGGTTCCGGCGCCGGCTGCGTCTCGATACCTATGGGCACTATCCGATCCACACCCGAGAAATCCGGGATTGGAGGACGCGCCGAGGCGCCGGCTAGCGGTCACCGTCTCCCCGGACGAACTGGCGGTGGGCCACGGCTTCGAGTGGCCGCCTGACCAGCGCCTCTGCCGGCAAGAGTCGGACAGCATCGGATGGGATTGGCCGTCACGCGCCTTGGGCCAAGCTTGCGGACAAGCGCATACACTGCAGATGGGCGCGCCGGCACTGGTCGCACGGATTGGCAGACGAAATGAAGCATGTTGCTGAAAAGCGCGCGACAATCGCAACAGGTGACCTGATGATCGTACCGTCGTCGAACCTCGATCTGCCGCCGGCCGAGCTCACCCACGTCGCCTATGTGACCGATGCCTTTGACCAGGCGGTGGCCATGCTGCGGCGGCGCCACCAACTTCCCGAGTTTCGCGACCTTGGCCCATTCACCCGATCGTTTGAGCCGGGAGGGCTCACCTCGCTCCGCGTTGGGTTTGCCGGTGCCGGTCCGATCCAGATCGAAGTTATCCAACCGCTCAGCGGGTTCATCGACCACTACCATCTGGCGCCGGAAGGCCGGCCAGGCAGCGTGCGGTTCCATCATCTCGGGTATCGCGTATCGAGCCTGGCTGATCTCGACCGGTTCCGGCATGACCTTGACGCAAATGACTTTCCCGTTGTGATGGGTGGCAAGCCCGGCGAACCCATGCATTTTCTCTACGCCGACACGCGAGCCGCCCTTGGCCACTACCTTGAATATGTCGTGGCCGACCCGTCCGTGGCCTAGGCGTGCCGGCCACCGCACATTGGCCATGGTACGGGAGCGGCGGGGATCTACAGCGTCCGACGGGGGGCGGCGGTGGTGGCGTCGCCGGTGTTCGGGGTGCCGGTCGGCTCGATCAGCAGGATATGCGTCTCCTCGGCGGCGTAGGGTTGATGCTCGACCCCGCGCGGCACGACGAACAGCTCGCCGGGGCCGAGGACGACCTCGCGATCCCGCAGCCGGATGACGAGCCGGCCCGATAGCACCAGGAAGAAGTCGTCCGTCTCGTCGTGCGTGTGCCAAATAAACTCGCCGTGCAGCTTGGCGACCATCACGTCGTTGTCATTGAAGCGGGCGACCGTGCGCGGGGCGAAATAGTCGGAGAATTGCGCCAGCTTCTCGGCGAGATTCGCCTTCTCGTGCATCTCGATTGTCCCCCTGCATCAATCATCCCGCCGGAGCCCGGTGGCTCCAGGAAACACGCCGTTCCATTGTGGCCGGTCACGGTTGATCGTGACCAGGGTGGTGAGGCGCGCTCGGGGCGGTTCGCGGCGGCCGGCCGGGCGCGGTATCCTGACCCTGGCCGGGGCTCGCGGTGGGTGGGGTGTCCACCGGCGGCGTTCGGGTCGAGACCGGGAGGGTATCTTGATGGGTGTGCGCTGGCTTGGCTCCGGCATCCGGATGGCGATGATCGCGCTGGCGCTGACGATCGTTGCGGTCCCCGCCCTGGCGCTGGCGCAATCGCAATCGACCGAGCAGCGGCAATCGACGCCGGTCGCGGTGCCGGACGCGGAACTGGCGCTGCTCGATCTGGCGGCGCTGACGCTGACGCCCAGGGACCTGGACGCGGTTGGCCTAGAGGGGTATGGGATCGGCGCCGGCGAGGCGCGGTCGCTCCGCTCGACGGCGGAGGTCTATGCTGATAACCGCGGCGGCATCACCCCGGAGAACACCGACCGCTATGCCCGCTTCCTCGAGAGCGTGGGCTGGGCCCGCGGCTACGAGTCCGGCCTGGCCGTCTTGAACGAGGATGATCCCAGCTTCTTTTCCCAGGTCGTGTCGTCCACCATCGATGTCTACCAGTCCGAGGTCGGCGCCAGGCGGGCCTTCACCCTGCTGACCGATCCGGCGGATGTCACCATTGCCGAGGTCGAGTTGGCGCCGCCGGTGGCGGCGATCGGGGACGATACCCGGGTCTGGCTGGTCGCCGGCGAAGCGGACGACACCGACGAGCCGTTCCAGGCGGTGCTGGTGATGTTCCGCCTTGGCCATCTCGAGGCCGGGGTCGGCATCTACAACTGGGACCAACGGGAGCCGGACATCGAGCTAGCGCATGCCCTGGCCGTTCGCCTGGCGGAGCGGATCGAAGCGGCGGCGCCGGCCGCGGCGGCACCGCTGAGCACTTCGTCGCTGGCCTTTGGCGAGTCGGGGCTGGAGAGCTTCTTCAACAATTATCTCTACCGCGATGGCGCGATCGTCCCCTTCGCCGGGGAGACGATCGAGGAGCTGGCGAGCCGGTCGTTGCGCTATCGCAACGCGGCGGAAGTCTTTACCGTCAACCAACTCTTCCCGGCGGGGACCGAGAGCACCGCCGACGATGGCTATTACGCGCTCTGGCGGTATCGCTTCGCCGACGCCGACGCCGCGGCCGCCTGGGTCGAGGCGGAGTCCCGGGCGCTGACCGAAGTGGCGGTTGAGCTGCCAATCGGCGACCGGGCATTTGTCTATTCCTACACGCTCGAGGTGGCGCCGGACCAGGTCGCCCGCGGCTACGTCGGCCACCTGCTGGCCGGGGCCGATGTCGCCGTGATCGACATGCGGGCCGTGCCCGAGGTGCCGCTCGATTCGTTCACCGCGGTGCTGCGCCTGCAGGCGGCGTGCATGAACGCGGCGCCCTGTACCCTGGCCGACATCCCGGCGCGCCTCCGCCTGAGCTTGGCGCCGGTGGCCCCGCCGGATGCCGCGGCCACGCCGGTGCCCGGTGACGACCTCGCGCCCGAGGAGGAAGCGGAGCCGGAGCCGGTCGAACCAGGCGCGACGCCGGTCGCCAGCCCGGTCGCTGACTTAGGCGCTTAATTCGGGTTGGAGCTGACACTTGGAATTGAAGGACAAGCCCCGCAGTCGTTGCAACTGGGTTGAGTCACATCGATTGGAGACATAACGGTGTAGTGGAAGTCGCGATTGGCCTTGGCGATGCAGAAAATCGCGCTATTCTCAATAGATGCCAGGGGCATCTCGTGTTGGGCGACCGGCGAGTGAAGGCGTCGGCTCAAGGCACGATTCTCAGAG
>JACCYK010000335.1 GCA_013696525.1 Chloroflexia bacterium | reverse complement strand
GCTCGCTAGTCTACCGTCCGCGGCGGCAAATTTCGCGGCAGGAACGACATCCGCTCGGCCAGATCGGTCGATCCGATCCGGGTGAGCTTGGCTCGCGCCAATTTGAATGGCGTCACCGGGTTGACCGGGTGCATGAAGCGCGGCGCCACGTTATTGCACCACTGGTCCGGATAGGCAAAGTTCGTCCAGAGCACGGACGGCGGCACGATGTCGGAAACGTAAGCGACCGCGGTCAGCGAGCCGGTATCGTACTCCCCGTCCTCCTGGCGGGCGACCCGGTCGCTGGAGAGGCTGACCAGGTCCGAGCTGACGACGCCGAGCGCCGCCGCATCGTCCGGGTGGATCTCGACGATGTTGCTCGGCCAGCGCGTCGTTACCTCCGGCTTGCGGAGGTCGGTGTACATCGTTTGCCAGATCTCCTCGATCCGGCCGTTGCTGAGCCAGAACTCGCCGTCGGCCAGCTCGGGCTTGAGGTGATCCCAGATCGCCTCGGCCGTGTCCCAGCCGACGTTGAGGAACATCGCCTTGCCGCTCTCGGTATCGAAAGCGCCGGCCGAGTGAATCCGCGGCGTGCCAATCACGTTGCCCTCGGCATCGAGCCGGGCCGGCAACTGAACCCCGTTCGTCCCCAGCTCCCGCATGATCTCGTAGGCGGTGGTGTCCCGCAGCCGGGCGGCGACGACAATCGCGGCGTGGGAATGATGGCCGGAGGGCTCCTCCTGCAGCTCGGCCGCCAGCGCGGCCTGATCGTAGTCCTTGGGCAGGAGCGCCGCCTCCTCGAAAATCTCGTTCTCGTCCGCCCAGTCGTACCCCGCGAACCCCATCTTCTTGGCGACCTGGGCAATGACCCACCAATCGGGTTTCGCCTCGCCCGGCGGGTCCATGAAGCGGTCGGAGAGCCGGAGCCGGCGCTCACCGTTCCAGCGGCAGCCCGGCATCTCGCCCCAGGTCGCGGCCGGCAGGACGAGGTCGGCCGAGCGGGTGGTGAGGTTCGGGAAGATGTCCTGGGCGAAGAGCAGCATCCCGTCGCTGTCGATCCGCTCCTTGAAATTGGCGATGATCTCGGCGGTGTCGACCGTTCGCGGACCGGGGATGACGGCCTGTTTGGCGAGGATCATCTCCCGGCTCCACTCCGCCGAGTTCGTCATCCCCAATGGGTTGGCGCCGATGACGTGGTAGATCTTGACCTGGCCATCGGCCATGTGCTGGTCGATGTAGTTGGGAATCTTGTTCCCCTCGTAGGTGTCGGTCGCCAGGTCGAGCGGGTAGTCGGCGCCGCCGGCGTAGCCCTCCTGATGCCCGCCGGCGCGGGTGATGCCGCGGCCGGGGGCGCCGGTCGATCCCGTCAGCAGGGCTAGGTTGCCGAGGGAGCCGATCGTCTCGTAGTTGACGCTCCAGACCGCTCCCTTCTCGAACGTGAAGAGCGTCTTGCGCGGTGTCCCGTCGTCGTTCGGTTGGGCGATCAGCTCGGCCGCCCGTTCGATCTTGTCGGCCGGGACACCGGAGATGCGGGCCGCGTTTTCCAGCGTGTAGGCATCCATGCCGAGGATGTAGGTCTTGTAGTCGTCAAATGTTGCCGCCCACAGGCGGCGACGCCAGGCGGTCTCCGCGGCGACGTCGGCGGCCGTCGCCATCTCCGCGACGAACCCCTGGTCCTCCCAGCCCCGCTCCAGGATGATCCGCGCGATCGCCCCGGCCAGCACGACATCGGTGCCAGGGATGAGTTGTAAGTGAACCCCGCCGACCGTCTCACCGTAGACGGCGGTGAAGGTCTGGCGCGGGTCGACCGTGACCAACGGCGCCCCGGCGGGAACAATGTGCTCGGCGAAGTAAATGTCCTGGCATTCGTAGAGGTTGGCGCCCCAGGCGACGACGGTCTCCGCCTCCAGGCCGTCCTCGTAGGCGGTGCCCCAGGTTTCCAGCCCGCCATCACCAAGCGCGGTCGTCTCGCCGCCCATCGAGGCCCGGTTGTGCAGCGCCCCGTTTGGCGTGGCGATGTCGCCGAAGTAAAACTTCGTGATCGGATACGTATTCTCGTAGTACTGGTAGGCATAGAAGCGGACCGCCAGCGCCGGCCCGCCGTAGGTCTCCTTGGCATGGGCGATCGTCTCGGCCATGATCTCGATCGCGGCCTCCCAGGCGATCGGCTGCTGGGCGCCGGCGACCTTGACCATTGGGAAGGCCAGGCGGTCATAGGTGGGGCCATAGGGGGACCAGATACCGCGGGCGTTGGAGCCGCCGCGGGGCGAGAAATCGCCCCGGTTGACGACGCATTCGCGATCCGGGACGATAACCACGTTGTAGTCTTTGCCGTCGTTGCGGCGGATCAGGTTGTACATCGACGGCGCGATCCACTGCCCGGAAAGCGGCCCCACCGGATAGTCGGCGCCAAGGGCGTTGCCGGCGGCGTCCGGCGTCCCGTCCGGTGCGGCGGTCGGCCAGACGTAGCTCTTGTAGCCGCAGCCGACAATGCAGTATTGACAGCTCATGGTCTTGACTTCGGCGTCGGGTGGCGGCAACGGCACCGAGTCGGTGCTGCGAGGGCTGTTCTGCATCGCTAGCTCCCTCCCGTGAGATCGACCAGATTGGCCGGCCAGCCATAAATCAGGCCGTACATCCCGGTCGCGCTGATCTGGCCGGCATCGTCGAGGTCAAGCACGACTTGGGGCAGCGGCTGGGTTGCTTTCCCCATGATCAGCATCCCACTCTTGGTCAGATCAAAGGTCGAGAAGTGGAGCGGGCAGGGACCGAGGACCGCGAGCTCCTGATCGTAGACGTTGTCGAGCGGGGCGCCCATGTGAGCGCAGAAGGCGCTGAAGGCGACGATGTCGCCGTCCGGCCCCGTCCCTTCCTCCGCCGCTTTGCCGAGTTTCACTACCATGTTGCGTTGCCCGGCTTGCGGGTAGTCGAAGAAGACCGGCTCGCCCTCGACTAACTCATCGAGCATGGCGACCGCGACATTCGGATAATCGGGATAGGCTAGCACCACC
>JACCYK010000298.1 GCA_013696525.1 Chloroflexia bacterium | reverse complement strand
GGGTCGAGCGATGTCGAATGAGCCGATCAGGCCGCCGGGGTTGACACCGGCGGGGCGATTTCGGGCAAGGCGCCGAGCTGGGTGAGGAGGCCGCGGGCGTCGGGCTCGGACCAGCCCTCGACGATCAGACCGCGGGCGATCCGGTAGACGTTGGTGCCGGTGAAGACGACCGGGATTCCGGTCGGGGCGATCCCCACGAACTCGGCATCGTGGGTGCCGCGGGCGGTCCAGCGGACAGCCACCCCGTCATCCTCGGCGACGACCACGTCGGCCGTGAACCGGATATCGGAGAAGCCGTCGAGCAGGGCTTGGAGGTCGCCTTTGAGGGCGTCGCGGCCGATCTCGTCGACGAAGACCCCGGCATGGTGGACAACGTCGGGCGCAACGATCTCATCGAGCACGTCGAGGTCGCGCTGGTCGAGCGCTTCCTCGGTCCAGCGGCGGGCGATCGCCGCGTTCTCGGCGGCCGTGGTGCTCGGGCAATCGGCGGCGGGGGATGCTTGGGGGCCGGTCGCCGATCTGGCGGAGCAGGCCGAGGGCGTCGCCGTTATTCCACGTCTCCGTGATCTGGCCGCGGGCGACGCGGTGGATATGGACGCCGCGGACGGCGACCGCTTGCCCGGCCGGGTCGACGCCGGCGTAGGGCGCTTGCAGGGTGCCGGTGAAGACGTGGCGGATGGCGACGAGGTCGCCTTGGGCGATGATCTGATCGAGCGCGTAGTGCCCATCCGGGAAGGCAGCGCGGTTCTGCCGCAAACGCTCTTGGTGCAGCTCGCGGTCCTGCTCGGAGACGAGGGCGCCCTGATGGGTGTAGGTTGGCGCCAGCAACTGGCCGAGGGCCTCGGCGTCACCGGCGTTGAAGGCAGCGAAGTACGCCCCGGCAATGGCCCTTAGCTCGTCGGGGGTTGGCGAGGGACAGGGCGTCGCCTCCTGGGCCCGGGTCGTTGCCGCGGGCCGGCGACCGAGCAGAATGGTCGCAAATAGGCTGGCGGCGGTTGCCTTCGTGATCTGGCGGCGCGATGCATGCCGCTCATCCAACGGGCCAGATGATCGACGCGCGTCTTGTCCATGAACCATCTCCTCTCGGGGAATCGCTCGGAATCGACCGACCATGACGCCGATTGTACCCATTGCTGGAGCGATCAGGAAGGCCCGTGGCGAGCCAACAAGAAAACCCCGACGCTGATCCGGATTGGATACCGGCCCGCCCCACACTGCCTGGGACGACTCCACGACGGGGAACAGAGAGCTTCTTTTTTTCAACCCAGCCACCGGGTCGGGAAGACTAGGTTGCATGAGAAATACTATGCAGTCTCGCAACTCGTGCAACATCCGCTCCTTGGTGCGGCACACGAACAGCGTCGGTTGACGTACGCTCGAGTATGCAAGTTGCGCCGACCCCGCCGGGTCGTATCCTCCGGCGACTAGTTCTCATGGGTCGTGGAAAGGCTTCTCCGGTGACGTATCCCGTTTCGATTCTCGATTTGACGCCGATTCCGGCCGGGGCGAGCTCGGCGGCGGCGCTGGCGATGACGGGGGAGCTGGCGCGGCTGGCCGACCGGCTTGGCTACCATCGCTACTGGTTCGCCGAGCATCACAACACCAGGAGCCTGGCCAGCGCCGCGCCCGAGATCATGATTGCCCATATCGCGGCTCAGACCGAGCATCTGCGGCTCGGCTCCGGCGGCGTGATGCTGCCGAACCACTCGCCGCTGAAGATCATCGAGACCTTCCGCCTGCTGGAGGCGCTGCATCCCGGCCGGATCGACCTCGGCTTGGGCCGGGCGCCGGGGACGGATGGGATTACCGCCTTCGCCATGCGGCGCTCCCGCGAAGCGATGACCGCTGACGACTATCCGGAGCAACTGGCCGAGCTGATCGCCTATGACGACGAGAGTTTTCCGGGCGATCACCCGTTCCGGGCGATCAAGGCGATCCCGTTCGATGTCAAGATGCCGCCGCTCTGGCTGCTGGGCTCCTCGCCCTTCAGCGCCGAGCTGGCGGCCGGGGCCGGCCTGGCCTACGCCTTTGCCGGGCACATCAACGGGGCGGGGGCGATGTCCGCCTTACGCTCCTATCGGGCGAGCTTTGTTCCTTCCGACCGCTACCCGGTGCCGCGCTCGATGCTGGCGGTGTCGGTGACGGTGGGGGAGACGGCGGCGCACGCCGAGCAGTTGAACCAGATCAACAAACTGATGCTGGTCCGCTTGCGCACCGGCCAGACCGACCGGCTCTATCCGACGCTGGACGAAGCAATGGCCTACACGTTTTCCCCGGCTGAGCAACAACTGATCGACGCGATGCCGATGCGCTCGATCGTGGGCGACATCGAGACGGTCCACGCCCGGCTGCTGGACCTGGCGGCCGAAGCGGAGGTCGATGAGCTGATGGTGACGACCTTCCTGGCCGACAAGGCGGATCGAGTGCGGACCATCACCAGCCTGGCGGCGGCTTTTGGTTTGCTGAACCGCTCGCTGATGAGTGCCGGGGTGTAGCCGCCGCGGGGTGGACCGGCTCAGTAATGGGGGGAACAACGCGGGCCCGATAGCCAGATGTCGCATCTTGAGCGTTGTCGTCCCCCGCCTGGATGATCGCGCCGGATGGCGGGGTCGCCAGGGACCCCGCCATCCGGCCCGGATCAGATTTTCCGGCCGCCAGCGGAGCCTACCCCCGGGGGTTGGTCCCGTAATAGACCTCCTCGCCGTCGCCGGAGCCGTCGCCATCGGTGTCCCAGAGATCGGGATTGGTGCCGTAGACGTTCACTTCGTCGTCGTCATAGAGGCCGTCCCCATCACGGTCGGACCGCTCCGCCGGGGCCGGATCGACCGGAGCGGGAGCGGGCGCGGCCGGATCAGGGCCACAGAAGACGCACTCCTGACCGTCGAGGATGCCGTCGCCGTCGGTGTCGGGGTTGAGGGGATTGAAGTGGGGAATCTCCGCGCCATCGTTGACCCCGTCGCCATCGGTATCCATGAGCAAAGGGTGGGTGAAGAGGACTTCCACTTCGAGGCCGTCATAGAGGCCGTCGCCATCGGTGTCCCACTTCCGCGGATCGGTGCCCAGGGCTGCCTCCTCGTGATCGTGGAGCGCGTCCTGATCGGTGTCAATCGCCGCGACCCGCGGCGCCGCCACCAACGAGGCGCCGACGAACAAGGCCCCGACGAGCGCGGTCCTGGCCAGGCGTCGTGCCATGGCGGCGCGGGGACGAGAATTGACGTGGTCCGGCCTGGTCGGGCCCGGATGCCGATCCTGGGCGGTGACACCTTCGAATGACGTGCTGTCCATGGAGACGCTCTCCTTCGTTGGGAACATACGCTGAGGCCGCCCGCTTGCCGCCTCTCCTCCGATCATGGGGCACCACGCCGGCCGGGACATGAGGAATAGTTACTAT
>JACCYK010000282.1 GCA_013696525.1 Chloroflexia bacterium | reverse complement strand
GCCTTGAGGATCTGAGCAACCGCTGCCGCGCCGTTCATTTTGCCTCCCCTCGCTCGCGCCCGTCCGCGTCGCACCATAGTACCAACCTGGCGCGATACCGCCGGCTCGTCTCTCTCCGACCATCGTGCCAGTCGGAGAGGCGGGGCCGCTCCTGCCGCCCCGCCCATCATCCGCCGTCGAGAGGAGGCCGCATTGCCAGGGTGTTACGGCTGGACCTCCTCAACGGGGGCGGCCACGGGATCGTCGGCGGTCACGATCTCTTGAGCGTCGAGGCCGTCGGCCGAGGGAAGGATCTCGGCATCCATGGGAGCCGAGACAGGATTGATTCCCCCAACGCCTAGATCATCGGCGGGAACATCAAGCAGAACGGTCTCCAGTGCTGGGACGGGATCGGCGGCCGCCACCGTGTCACTTTGGACGTCCGAAGGAAGAATCACGAAGGTGTCGCTTAGCTGCGCGACCATCGAGTATTCCGGATCCTCCACGGCGGCGGGCGCCAGGCCCGTGGCGGCACCGGTAAGCAAGGGCAGCACGGCCTCGACGGGGGCGAGATGGTCGCGAGACGGCTCGAGCTCGTGCACCACCCACGAGTCGTCGAGCTGCAGCATGCCAATGCTCCCGTAGCGCTCATTGCACTTGATGTCGTTCCACGTCTGCCCGTTCCGCCGCAATTCAGCGAGGATGTCGTCAATTCGGGCACTCCCCGGATTCGTCGCTCCCACCAACTTGTACTCCGCCAGGAGGGCGTTGTTCCGGTCCTGAAGGGCGCGGCAGGCGCGTTGGTGGGAGTCGCCGTTTGCCGGCACCCGTTCCGCCCCCGCGTGGTTCGCCGTGCCCACGCCCAAAAGGAGGGCAAGGGCGAGGGCGACCAGTGGCGCCCGCGCGCCAGACACCCGCCCCGCCGCGGACTTCGCGTTCGTCTCCATTGTGATCCTCATTGCTCGTCACTCTGGTCCCGTCTCCAATCGATTCGGGACTTGAAGCGACGATACGGCCACCCAGGGCGACAGCGCTGTCCTATCCCGGTCACGCGCGGTGTCAACCTGGGAACAGGCAGGCGTTGACAGCCGGTCCCACCGGCACAAACCGGCACGGGGACGACGCGATCTGATTTCATGGTCCTCACCGGACAACGTCGCCAACCTGGGCAAGCTTCAGGCTGCGCCGAGCTCGCCAGACATATTGAGACCGAACGTCGGACCCTTGGCTTGCGTCCTTTCGAGGCGACCACCGTCTCTATTAATGGACGAGCAACTGGGGCTCGTCGGCCGAATGGTCCCGGTGTCCGGGACCGCAACGCAACGGGGGTTTTGTGTGGCTGCTGTCCTGGATGGGCCGGTTAGATCGCCGGCGGCGACGCGAGAACTTGTCATCGACTTCATGTACCTTGATCTGGAGACTTGCACCCGTTGCCGAGGGACCGATGCCAACCTGGAGGCCGCTCTGGCCGACAGCACGCGGGTCCTCGACGCGGCGGGCGTGGACGTCTCGGTGCGCAAGACGCTCGTCGCCTCGGCGGAGCAGGCGAGGGCATTAGGGTTCGTCAGCTCGCCGACGATCCGGGTCAATGGCCGGGACATCGCGCTTGAGCTACGGGAGAGCAGTTGCGCCGAATGCGGCGAGGCCTGCGGCTGCGACGGCGACATCGACTGCCGGGTGTGGGTCTGGCAGGGCCAGGAGCACACCCAGGCGCCGACGGCGATGATTGTCGACGCCATCCTGCGGGAGGCGTACAGTAACCAGGAACGAGCGGCCGCGTCAGCTCCAGGGGCCGCCGGCGTGCCGGGGAACCTGGAGCGCTTCTTCGCCGGCAAGGCGCGACTGGTAGCCCCGGACGCCGGTTGCTGCTCGCCCGCGGAGCAGGCCGCGTGCTGCGAGCCATCGGCGAAGGCATCCTGCTGCGGCGATGCATCGTCCGGCGCCTGTGGCTGCCGGTAGCTCTATTCATCGGCCAGGGAGACGTGATGATGAGCGCAACCCGAAACAGCGACACGCTCCAGATCTGGCATGAATTTGGTGAACGTCTGCGGGCCTTCATCGGGCGCCGGTTGGGCAGTGAAGCGGACGCGGAAGACATTCTCCAGGACGTCTTCCTCCGCATCCATCAGCACGCCGCCGCCGTCCACCGCACCGATCGGCTGACATCGTGGCTGTTTCAAGTCACCCGCAACGCGATCGTCGACTACTACCGGGCGCCCGTCCGGCGGGAACAGACGGAGACTGTCGCCGGCGCGGCGATCCTCGAGCGGGCGGAGATCGCGGCTCCCGCGGACGAGATTGACCTCGACCCGGCGCGGGTCCGCGAAGAGTTGGCGAACTGCCTGCGGCCCATGATCGAGCGGCTGCCGCCGCTCTACCGCGAGGCCGTGGTGCTGGTCGATCTGGCCGGGCTGACCCAGGTGCAGGCCGCGGCGCGGCTTGGGCTCTCCGTTTCGGGGATGAAGTCACGGGTGCAGCGCGGACGGCGGGCACTCAAGGACGTCCTGGACGTCTGCTGCCCAGTTCAGCTTGACCCCGGTGGAAGGATTGTCGATTACGATCCTCCCGACCCCGGCTGCACGACCTGCGCCGGTTCAGGCGAGGTTACCGCCATCGTCGAGGACCGGGGCAACCTCCACGGCCGAGGTTGCGCCCTGCCGGCCGCCAGGGCAGGCGAGATGCGGCCGCTCGATGTCGGAGCCTAACAGCTCGGCCGACCGCCAAGGGTGCTGACCAGCTTCCGTGACCGGCGGTGTTCGCGATCCGTGACAACCGATCCCGGTTCTAACCGAACCAGTCCACGTTTGATCGAAATCTGAAACCTGTTGGCGACAGCCAGGGGGACGCCACCGCGCGCTCCGCTTGGCGCGGAGCATCACGCCGCGGCAACGACGACCGGCGCGTCCTGGACGGTGTGAGAGCGAGAAACAGCGGCACCGCGATCCCTGGACATGCGTCGTGGCCGGTCTTGGCGGCCGCCGAGACCAGCGGCTGCCTGAAGCCGCCGCGGGCGAGTGAGCGAGCGAGCGAGTAATCATGCACAACCTGGAAGTCTGGAACATGGTCTTGAGCAAAGAGCGAGAGCGAGACCGCGACTGGCGCCGCTTGGAGCAAGGCCGCCTCGTGCAAGAAGCGATCGCGCGGTCGACGCGGTCGGAGCAATCAAGGCGCGGCATTCTGCAGCGCACCTGGCACGTCACCAATAGCACGCGGCATTGCCGTTGGCACTGGGCGCGGCTCGGTCGCAGCGAACGAGAGCGTTGCGCCACCGCGGCAAACGAGCTGGCCATGAAGATCTCCTAGTGGTCGGCACCCGTGTCGATACGTTCCGCCGCACCAAGCGTACGAACCGAACGACTCCTGAGGAGATTCACCGTGCGCTCGCACATCGTACTCGTAGTCCTGACGGCGTTGTTGGCGCCGCCAATCGCGGAGACCGCGTCCCTAGACACAGCCAAATGGCCGGCGCCGGGGGACTGAAGACGTCGACGTCGTGACGCTGCGTCTGGACGATGAGGCAGCGACGCCCCGCCCAGAGGCCGACGACGCTACGCTCCAAAGCGCTACCTATCGGCCCAGAAACGTCTTGGGCCGCATCGACTTCAATGCCCCGCCGACCGGCTGCTACTTCCACCCCCACTGCCCCTACGCCATCGACATCTGCAAAACGAACGCCCCCGCCTTCGAAGTGATCGTGCCCGGCCAATGGGCCGCCTGCCACCGCTCCCGAGAACTGGAACTCCTAGCGTTAGCCAAACGTAAGCGGACTATTAGAGTGCACCCCTGTCAGTGGACCAGGGCCAAAGTCAAGGATCTTCTTCCTGGTCCGCACCCGTTTTCTGGTCCATAGCGTGAGTTAGTCCGCGGCGTTCGTGGCGCAGGTCCACTGGGCCGCCACTTCGGCTGGCGTCCGGTGCTGCAAGGCGCCATGGGGGCGCACCTCGTTGTCGTCAACCCGCCATCTCTCGATCACCTGCCGCGCCTCCTCCAGCGACGCGAACCAGTGTTGGTTGAGACATTCGTCCCGGAAGCGGCTGTTGAAGGCCTCGATGGCCGCATTATCCGTCGGTTTTCCGGGCCGGCTGAAGACGAGCTGGACGCCTCGACGATACGCCCAGGCATCGAGCGCCTTGGAGACGAACTCAGGTCCATTGTCCACTGAGATCCGCTCCGGGAGGCCATAGCGGTGGTCTGTCGTCTCCAAGACCGTAGCCACCTGCTCGCCGGAGAGCGAGGCCGCCACGGCAATGGCGGGACTCACCCGACTCACGTGATCGACTATCGTCAGGACGCGGAAGCGTCGCCCATCGGCCAACCGATCAGTGAGAAAATCCATCCCCCACTGCACCTGCGGTTGGGTTGCCGGGGGGCTTACCACCCGCGGCGAACTCGCCCGCTTCGGGCGTGGCTTGCGGTGCAATCCCAGTCCTTCCTGGCAATAGAGCCGGTAGACCCGCTTGTGATTCACCGGCCACCCT
>JACCYK010000257.1 GCA_013696525.1 Chloroflexia bacterium | reverse complement strand
GTCCAGCATCTCTTGTGGCATCAGGTCCACCCGGTCGATGATCGCCGCCGCCCGCTGGTCGGTCGCGCGGGCTTGTCGCTTCTCGTCATCGGTCAGCGTCATCGTCCGCAGGGTCAGGATCTCGTCGATCTCGGTCGCGTCGAAGAGGTCGCCCGCGCTTTCGGCCGCGATGACGGGATAATCGTACAGGATGATCGGTGACGAAAGCATCAAATCCCGCTGACCGGCATCGCCGACCAGGACCGGCCAGGTGTGCAGGTTGTCGCAGGCGGCGGCCGCCGGCCGGGCCCACTCCGGCGGCTCGAGCAAAGAGACGAATCTGGCGCCGGTCGTCGCCAGCAGGAGATGCGCCCCGACCAGCGATCGCCGCACGACCTCGGAGCGGTCGAGCCCTGGTTCAGCGAGCAGCGTCGCGTTTTCCACACGCGCGCGAAGCATCACAACGCCATAGGGACCAACCAGCCGCTCGGCCTTGAGTCGCAACAGACCCGTGATCGCCCATCGCTCGCGCACGATTCGCCCGGCCTCGTTGCCGTCCGCACCGGGGATGGTTTCGATCTTTCGCCCGCCGGGAATCTCGATCGGGACGGTCCGCTCCCCCTCCAAGAGCGCGGCGAGGGGAAACGTGGCGTCAATCTCGTGCTCGATCCCTTCATCCCAGCTCACATGCAAGGAATCACCGGCCTCCAGCGAATCGACCGGGCGGAAGCGTCCACCTTCTCCCGCCACCGGCGCCTCGACGATCTTGGCCTGGGCCTGGAGGAACCGGACTTTCCCCTGGAGCACCGCATCGGCATCTGGTTCGAGGAGACACTCGGTCTGGCTCGCCCACGGCTCACCGGAGCCGGCCTCGCTCCAGACGCGCGGGGTCAGCACCCCGAATTGCCACCGCACCTGGTTCTTTTGGGAAGAGGCGCGATAGGGATACAGCACATACCCTTCGTAGAGGACGGCGTTCGCCACCTCGCGGGCCCGGTCAAAGGCCGTCATACCCCATTCTCCGCCGTCGCCAACAGCGACTCGAGGGCATCATCCCAGGTGGTCATCGCCCGCCGCACTTTGAACTGCTGGAGCGCGTCCAGCGTATCCCGCCGGATCCGGATCCAACCGCTATTGGGAAAGTAGAGATCCATCACCTCCCGCCACAGCCGGGCCGGCAGCGGGTACTTGGCCTCTTTGCTCCAGGGCACCTGGGCCACGGAGAATCCGCCGTCTCGTTGGGAGAAGACTGTGCCGCTAAACAAGAGCAGGAGCGGGATCTCGCCGTCGTCCAGGGCATGCAGGTACTTGGTGGCCGCCACCTCGAAATCGTAGGTGCAGGGCACCGGCAGATCGACCTCGGTCGTACCCGTGAACGCCGGCACCATCAGGGAGACATTGCTGAAATGCAGCGGTTTCAACGTATCGCCCCAGCGGGCGGGCTCCCCGAACAGCTCCCCCAGGCGCTCGGCCTCGGCCGCCGAGTAGCGGCGCCGTTGGGCCTCGATCCGGAGTTGGCAACGGAGGGCGATCCCCTGGATGGTAGCGCCGGTCTCTTCCGCGATCCGGAGTTTCAGTTGCAACGTCGGCACCGCCGCGTAGCGCAGCGCCGCCGCGTCGACGCAGGAAAAGGTCAACTCACTCACGGGGTTGACCGGGCTCGACCAGGCGGCTCTTCTGGCGCAGATCGGCGAAGAAGGCGTCGATCTCGCGCCACACCTCCTCGCCCCCGGAAAAGCCCTTCCAGTGCAGCTTGACCCGTCCCACCAGCTCATAGCAGTCGGCGATCGGAGCCAGGAAGCATTCGAAGGATTCCCGCGTCCGGTTGAGCAAGAGCGCCTCGACATCCGGCTCGACCGTGGCGAACCGCGGGTTCGCCGCCATCACCGTCTCCCAGACATCGAGCGGCAGCAGCGACTCGGTGGCGCCCGCCGGGCTGGGGTAGAAGGCGCCGAACCGGCCTAGCTCGGAGTTGATGAAGAAGAAGGCCATCTTTACCGGGATCTGGATCTCGTCCCATTCCCGGCTACTCAGGGCAAACGCCGGATCGTAGAGGTAGCGATCCGGCACCGCCTTGTACCGGCCCTGGGCGGCCCCCGGGTTCGTGAAGAGCAGGTAGCACGGCCGGCAGGTACACATCAGGCTGCGGTTATGGACGTTGACGACGTGCGAGTGCTCGGCCGCGATCGGCTCGCCGCACATGTCGCACCGTTCGCCGGGCCGCGGCTTTGGCGCTTGCGGCCGGGCCAAGAAGCGCTGCAAGCCCGCCAGCGGCAGCGCGTCCAGCGCGGCGCCGGGTCTGGTGCCGCCGTTGCTCACGCTCGTCCCCCGGGCACCGCGATCCGCACCTGGCCGTCCTCCCGCAGCAGCGGCAGCGGCGCCAGGTGCAGCTCGGGACGCTCAACGCCCTTGCCCGCGAGGTGCACATCGTATCGCTGGTCGCAAGCCGGGCAGGAGAGGATTTGACCCTCTAAGCCCGTCCCCTCCCAGGTCGCGTCACAGGCGGGACAGGCATTGCGATAGGCGTAGAGATTGCCGGCCGTACTACAGACGATGACCGCCGCCCCGGCCACCGCCGTCGCCAGCAGCTCACCGGGCCGAAGCTCGACCATATCCGTGATCGCGGTCCAGCCGCCGGCCCCGTCACCGTTGGTCGCATGTCCATTGCCGCCCGGCTTGTCGCGGCGCAACGAGTCGAGCGAGATCACCGGCGAGGCGGTGACCCCGTCCACGTCGACCCGCGTCACCTCCGGCGCCGCCTCCGCGATCGCTCGTTCAATCGCCAGTTTCACCGTCACCGTCGAAGACGGGCAGCCATGACAGCTCCCCTCCAACCGCAGCCGGACCACGCCGCCATCGTCGACCCCGAGCAGCTCGACCCCGCCGGCGTGGGAGCCGAGGTAGGGCCGGACTTTCTCCAACGCCTGATGCACACGCGTTTCCAGGTCGAGCGGGTGGAGCCCGTGCAAGACCAGGAGGCTGGCGACCAGATCGTCCGCGGTCAACTGATTGAGCAGCCTTGGGCCGCTCGTTTCATCGGCCGCGACGATGCCGACGACGCGCTCCAAGCCGGCCCCATACAGCTCCACCAGCAGCCGGACCAGCTCTTCGACCTTCTCACGGGTAGCGGCATCCGGCACCGAGCGGACCTCTTCGAGCAGCGCCTCGATCCGCGATCCGGTCTCACGGAGGTTGCGAGCGGGGGGCATAGCGTTGCCTCTCAACTGAAATCCGGGTGAATGATGTTCTTGACCGACGTTTTTTTCGTCCCGCGGATCGACCCCCCCTCCCACCCCCAATCCTGGGGGAGAACCGTCGTGTCCCCCCAGGATTGGGGGTTAGGGGGTCGATCTACGGTCGCTGCTCAGAACGAGTTATGCGGCATGTTCGGCGAGTGCATCTCCTTCACCACCTTGCCGTTGCCCAGGTACATGTGAACCCCACAAGGCAGGCAGGGGTCGAAGCTGCGGACCGCCCGCATGATGTCGATCCCCTTGAACTTGTCGGGCGGGTTGTCCTCGAAGATCGGCGTGTTCTGGATCGCATCTTCGTACGGGCCCGGCGTGCCGTAGGAGTCACGCACGCTGCCGTTCCACGGCGTCAGCGGGTACGGGTGGTAATTAGCGATCTTGCCGTCCCGGATCACCATATGGTGGGAGAGCACGCCGCGCACCGCTTCGGTGAAGCCGACACTGATCGCATCGTTCGGCACCTTGAACTCTTCCCAGGTCTTCGTGTGGCCGGCCCGCACCTCGGCCAGGGCTTTCTCGATGAAATACACGGCACAACCGGCCGCGTACGCCTGGAAGTAGGTCCGGGCCCGGTCGCGCTCGATAGCGTTGCTCCACTTCGGGATCTTCCACTCGAAGGTCTTTTCCGGCTTGGTGGCCGACTTCGGCAGGTTGATCACCACGCTGTTGCCGGTGGCTTTGACGTATCCGATGTCGACCAGGCCGGCCAGCGCCGTCGTCCACAGCCGGGCGATCGGGCCGCCGCCGGTATCGAGCGCCAGATGATCCTTGCCATCGAACCAGCGGGGCGACATCACCCAACTGTACTTGTCGTCGAAGTCGCGCTTCTGCGGCTTCGGGATCGTGTGCTGGTTCCAGGGGTGGCGGCGGTCGACCGGGTTCCCCAGCGGATCCCGGCGGACGAACATCTCCTTGTCCTCCCAGTCCTCATAGTAGGAGCTGCCAAGGAGGATACGAATGCCAAGGTTGATCTTGACCAGGTCGGTCGTCACCGGCTTGCCATCGACCACGACGCCGGGGGTGACAAACATCTTCCGTCCCCAATTGGTCATGTCGCGGTACTCGAAGTTGCAATGATCGGGGTCGTTGAGGGCGCCCCAGCAGCCGAGCAGCACCCGCCGCCGCCCGACCTCCTCGTAGCCTGGCAACGCCTCATAGAAGAAGTCAAAAAGGTCGTCGTGCATGGGGACGACCCGCTTCATGAACTCGACGTAGCGCATCAGGCGGGAGAGGTAATCCGTGAAGAGCTGGATCGTGGCCACGGTGCCGACGCCGCCCGGATAGAGGGTGGAGGGGTGGACGTGCCGGCCCTCCATCAGGCAGAACATCTCCCGCGCCATCCGGCTGACCTGGAGGGCTTCACGATAGAACTCGCCCTCGATCGGGTTCAGGGAGCGCATGATATCGGCGATGGTCCGGTAGCCATGGTCCTCGGCGTGCGGCGCCGCGGTCCGCTCGGCCTGCTCGAGGACGCCGGGGTTGGTCTCCCGCACCATCCTCTCGCAGAAATCGACCCCGACCAGATTCTCTTGATAGATATTGTGGTCGAACATGTACTCGGCGGCCTCGCCGAGGTTGACGATCCACTCCGCCAGGTGCGGCGGCCGCACGCCGTAGGCCATGTTTTGGGCGTAGCAGGAACAAGTAGCGTGGTTATCGCCGCAGATGCCGCAGATGCGGCTGGTGATGAAGTGGGCGTCGCGGGGATCCTTCCCCTTCATAAAGATGCTGTAGCCGCGAAAGATGGACGAGGTGCTGTAGCACTCGGCCACGCGCCGCTGCCCGAAGTCGATCTTGGTGTAGAGGCCGAGGCTGCCGACGATGCGGGTGATCGGGTCCCAGACCATCTCGGTTAGGTTGCTGCCGGGCACCGTCGTGCTGGTCGCCGGTCGTGCTACCGTGGTTGCCATCCTGTCAGTACCTCCCGTGCTCGCGAGGACGTCAGCGGCTGCTAGCGGTCGGGGCTGCCACCGCCTTTCGACGCGTCCGGCCCGTCTTCGCCGATCGGGTCTTGCGGACCGACGCCCGTCCAGTCTCGCGCGGTCGAGGTGCCGGCCGGGCGCTGCACATGGCCCGTCGTCCCGGCGTCGTGGCGGCCGGGCTCTTTGCCTTCATCGCCTTCGACATCTTCGCCGCGGCGGGTCTGGCTTTCACCGACGCCCTTGGCGGGCTTGGCTTCGTCACTCACGGGACACATCCTCTCCAGTCATCAACCGGCCGGGCGCGACGTTGCGCCGGCGTTCGTGGCTTATCGCCAGGTCTTCTGGTAGCCCGTTGTCAGTTCGGTCCCGCGGTGGCGCCACTTCGGCTCCTTGTCCACGGTGTCGAGGGTGATCGTGCGTAGGCCGCGAATGAGGCCGCCATACAACCCGCTGGCGGCGGTCGAGACCCTGCTGCCGGGAGGCTCGTCCATAAATGGCATGAACTTGTCGGGGAAGCCGGGCATGGTGCAGCCGATGCAGATGCCGCCGACATTGGGGCAGCCGCCGATGCCGTTCATCCAGCCTCGTTTCGGCACGTTGCACTTGACCACCGGGCCCCAGCAACCGAGCTTGACGATGCACTTCGGGGAGCCGTACTCGGTCGCGAAGTCGCCCTGCTCGTAGTACCCGGCCCGGTCACACCCCTCGTGGACCGTCTGGCCGAAGAGCCAGGTCGGGCGCAGGGCGTCGTCGAGCGGGATCATCGGTGCCTGGCCGCCCGCCTGGTAGAGCAGGTAGAGGATGGTCTCGGAGAGGTTGTCCGGCTGGATCGGGCAGCCCGGCACGCAGACGATCGGGACGTTTGCCTTCGATCGCCAGTTCCAGCCGAGGTAGTCCGGCACCCCCATGGCGCCGGTCGGGTTGCCGGCCATGGCGTGGATGCCGCCGTAGGTGGCGCAGGTGCCGGCGCAGAGGATCGCCCAGGCTTTCGGCGCCAGGCGGTCGATCCACTCGCTGGTCGTCATCGGCTGCTGGTCGAACGTCGTCTTGCCATCGACCCGGCGCCGGTTGCCGAACCCGGACCAGTACCCTTCCTGCTTAATCGCCTCGTTGGGGATCGAGCCCTCGACCACGAGGACGAAGGGATCAAGCTCTCCGGCGTCCGCCTTCCACCACCAGTCCATGAAGTCGTCGCCAACCTCGTAGTCGATCAGCGGCCAGTGGAACTGGACGCCGGGCAAGCCCGGCAGGGCGCCAAGCGCGATCTCCTCGATGGTCGGCTGGGTCGCCGCCGTGAGGGCGACCGAGTCGCCATCGCAGCTCAACCCGGCATTCAGCCAGAGAACATGGACAACCGGCTTTTCCGGCTGCGTTGTGACTGGGTCCGCCATTCCGGTCCACCTCCATTGTGGCTCGTTCATCGGCGACGGCGACATCGTAGCGAAAGAGATTAACTAGGGACTACGAGCGGCTCGCGGTTGTTGGATCACAATTGCAGCGCAATGCCGAGCACGGGGCATATCGCGGCCGCGCGAGCGCCAAACATCCCACCGGCGCGAGTGTTCACCATGCGTTCTAGCGGGCGGCGGCGGACCGGTGCGTCGAATCTCCATGGAGCAACCTCCACTGGACAACGCGGCTACCGGATCAGGGGAACGATCGGTCCGGCAGCGATGGCGGCACCCGATGTGGGTGATGCGGCGACACGGGGTCGACCGCGAGACGTGGACGAGGCGGCACGAGAGGATGTTCTTTGGCCGGGCCGGAAACTGACAATAGACGGATTCTACACCGCCACTCCCGCCTGTCAAGGTTTGCGCCGCGCCGTGGCGTGGCCCTACCAAGGACACCGCGCGGACCATGCCACCTCCGACGGCTGCCGCGAAAATTGTAGCTAACGCGACACCGGCGCCCGGACGGCTGGTTAGTAGAGGAGCGCCTTATTGAGGACCGGGCCCATCCGCTGGGCCTCGCCATCGAGGTAGTAGCCCAGGTTCTCGATGAAGCGGGCGACGATGGTGGCCGGCTCGGTCTCGGCGGTGCTGGCGGAATGGGGGTTGATCAGCACATTCGACAGGTCCCAGAGGGGGGAGCCGGCCGGCAGCGGCTCGGTAGCAAAGACATCGAGCGCGGCGAGCCCGATCCGGCCCTGGCGCAGCACGTCGATCAGGGCCTCCTCGTCGATGACCACCCCGCGGGCGATATTGACCAGCACCACGTCCGGTTTGAGCGCCGCCAACTCCGCCGCTCCGATCATTCCTTCGGTGTCGGGAGTGTGCGGCACGCAGAGCACCACGCAATCCGCCCCGGCCAGCATCGTCGTCAACTCGGCGCGGGGGAAGAGCCGGTCTACCCCGTCGGTGGTAGCCCGGTCCGCTCGCGCCTCCC
>JACCYK010000251.1 GCA_013696525.1 Chloroflexia bacterium | reverse complement strand
CCGGCCACGACTGCGGCCGGTCGCGGATCTCGACTCACGCCTCCGCCAGTCCGGTCCATCGCCCTTACAGCTTGGGGTG
This sequence comes from Chloroflexia bacterium, assembly GCA_013696525.1. Classification (GTDB taxonomy): domain Bacteria; phylum Chloroflexota; class Chloroflexia; order Thermomicrobiales; family UBA6265; genus JACCYK01. Next base: position 3,293 of record JACCYK010000251.1, on the reverse strand, counting down.
ACCATGGCAACGAGCAACGCGAACCAGCTTCGCCCTCCCCGCTTCTCTCCCCGGCTCTCGGACGAAACGCGCGCCGGCTGGCTCTCGATCACGCCCTGGATCATCGGCTTCCTCGTCTTTACGCTTGGTCCGCTTTTGGCCTCGCTCTATTTCAGCTTCACCAACTACGACGTCCTGACGCCCCCGGAGTGGATCGGGCTCGACAACTATGCCCAGCTCCTCACCGCCGACCGGCTGTTTCCCCGCGCCCTCCAAAACACGCTGATCTACGCCGTGCTCTACGTGCCGTTGCACATCGTCACCGCACTCGGGGTGGCCATGTTGCTGGAACGGGCCCGGCATCTGAAGGGCATCTTTCGCACCATCTTTTACCTGCCGGCGATCACGCCGGCGGTCGCCACCGCCTATCTCTGGATCTGGATCCTGAACCCGAACGACGGCCTGGTTAACCAGTTCCTCCGCTCGCTCGGGATCCCGGCCCCGGCCTGGACGGTTGATCCATTCTGGGTAAAGCCGACGATCGTCATCCCCCAAATCTGGATCTTGGGCGGGGCGATGATCATCTTCCTCGCCGGGCTGAAGGGCATCCCGCGATCGCTCTACGAAGCGGCGATCCTCGACGGCGCCGGCCCGTGGCGCCGGTTCCGCGACGTCACCCTACCGATGCTCTCCAGCGTCACCTTCTTCGTCGCCACCGTCAGCACCATCAGCGCCTTGCAGGTCTTCACCCAAGGGTACGTGATGTACGACGCCAATGGCGGTCCCGAGAACTCCGCCCTCTTCGTCGTCATGTACCTGTTCAAACGCGCCTTTGACAGCGGCTATTTCCAAATGGGCTACGCCTCCGCCATCGCCTGGGTGCTCTTTCTACTCATCGTGGCGGTGACGATCGTCCAGTTCCGGCTATCGAAGAAATGGGTCTACTACGAAGCCGGCACCGACGGCTAGCCGGCTTGAGGAGATCGGTCTATGGCGGTCAACACCATTAGCCAGGAGCTAGCGCGGCCGCGGGCAGCCGCCGAGACCAGTGTGACGCCGCCGGGGCGGGCGATCGGCGACGGGTGGCTCTATCTGATCCTGGTCGTGCTCTCGATCCTGTTCATGATCCCGTTTGCCTGGCTAGTCCTCACCTCGCTCAAACCCGAGAACGAGCTGTTCGCCGGGACGTTGCTCCCCACCCGGTTCACGCTCGACAACTACCGTGATGTGCTCAACAACTCGCCCGTCCTGCGCTGGTTCGGCAACACCCTGCTCGTCAGCGTCCTCGCCGTCGTCTCCGTGGTCTTTTCCAGCGCCCTCGTCGCTTTCGGCTTCTCCCGGGTCCGGTTTCGGGGCCGTTCGGCCCTCTTCGCGCTCGTGATCGCGACCTACATGCTCCCGGTCGGGGTCACCCTGATCCCCACCTTCCTGATCTGGAACCAGCTTGGCTTCGTCGGCACCTTCGTCCCGCTCTGGGCGGGCAACCTCTTCGGCTCCGCCTTCTACATCTTCATGCTTCGCCAGTTCTTGCTCACCATCCCGCAAGATCTCGCCGACGCCGCCCGCGTCGACGGCGCCGGCTACTTGCGCATCTTCCGCGACATCATGCTGCCGCTGATCCAGCCGGCGCTGATCGCGGTCGCCATCTTCGAGTTTCAGGCGAAGTGGAACGACCTGCTGACGCCGCTTATCTACCTCAACCGGCCGGCGATGTACACCATGGCGCTCGGCCTCACCAGCTTCAAGTCGGAGTTCGAGATGCAGTGGGCCGTCTGGATGGCCGCCTCGGTGATCTTTACCCTACCCATGATCCTACTCTTCTTCCTCGCCCAGCGATTTTTCGTCGAAGGCGTGACCCTGACCGGGATCAAGGGGTGATGCCCGGGGCACGACCGGCGCTTCCCTATCCGCCACCGCTTGACACGCGGCGCGGCGAACTATAGATTGTTGGTCAACAACTGAAGAGCGCTGCCTTATCAAGAGAGGTGGAGGGATTCGGCCCTGTGAAGCCCGGCAGCCTACGCCCCACCGGCGCAAGGTGCCAATTCCGGCAGAGAGATCTGCGAGATAAGGGAACGACCAATGGTCGGACCCCCTGCTACGCCGGGGGGTTTTCGTTTAAGGCAGCAATCCTGAGTCACGGCCGTCGGTGGTTCCCCAATGGAGCCACGACTGCCAACGGACGGTCCGGCAGATGGTTCCGGGCTTCCGACCATGCCAGGCAAAGGCGGGCTGCACATGGCGAACCACCACGCTCCGGCTCATTCCACTAGGCGACGCCCAGCGCTGCGGGTGTTGGCCCCGACCACTGATGAGGCGATCGTCGCCTCGCCGGTCCAGACCGTGACATTCGGTCCGCTAGAGATGGAGCTTGGCGGCCGGCTCGAGGAATTTACCCTTGCCTTCCAGACTTGGGGACGGTTAAACGATGCCGGTACCAATGCCGTGCTCGTGTTGCATGCCCTGACCGGTGATAGCGCGGCCGGCGGCCCCGGCGGCTGGTGGGGTCCGTTGATCGGGCCGGGCCTGGCGCTCGATACCGACGACGCCTTTGTCATCAGCGCCAACGTCCTGGGCGGTTGCCAGGGCAGCACCGGTCCCGCCAGCAACGATCCCCTCACCGGCCGGCCCTACGCGATGCGCTTTCCCTTGCTGACGATCGGCGACATGGTCAATGCCCAGCGCCGGCTCGTCGAGCATCTGGGCGTCACCCGGTTGCTGGCGATCGGCGGCTCAATCGGCGGCTTTCAAGCCTTGGAATGGGCCACCCGCCACCCGGACCTGGTCGGCGCGGCGGTACCGATCGCGGCCACCGGCGCCCTCGATCCACAGGGCATCGCCATGAACGAGATCGGCCGGCGGGCGATCATGGCCGATCCTAACTGGCGCGGCGGCGCCTACCAGGCCGAAGGCGTCTTCCCGGCGGACGGCCTCGCCATTGCCCGGATGGTCGGCATGGTCACCTATCATAGCAAGGAAAGCATGGCCCTCCGCTTTGGCCGCAACCCGGCGACGCGGCCGACGCTCCACCCCGGCTTTGGGTCCACGTACGACGTCGAAGGCTACCTGCATTACCACGGCGCGGCGCTGGTCCGCCGGTTCGATCCGAACTCGTACCTTTACCTGACCCGCGCCATGGACCTCTACGACGTGGGCCGCAACGGCGGCAGCGACCACTGGCTGTCGCGGATTACGGCCCCCACGCTGCTCGTCGGCATCCGCTCCGATTGGCTCTTTCTTCCGGGCGACATTCAAGCCTTAACCGGCCAGCTACTTGCGCTCGGGTGTGATGCACGCTACGCTGAGCTTGATTC
>JACCYK010000248.1 GCA_013696525.1 Chloroflexia bacterium | reverse complement strand
CGGCACATCGGCGCCCATGGTGGAGAATGTGCCCTGGCACATCGTGATCCCGTTGTGCGGGCTCGGCACCAGGTCGATCGCCCGCCGCATGTTCTCGGGCGAGGTCAGGATCCGGCCGATCCCCCGGATGGGCGAGATCGGCGGGTCATCGGGATGCAGGGCCAGGGAGACGCCGGCCTCCTCGGCCACCGGCACGATCCGCTCCATCACCCAGGCCAGGCTTTCCCAAAGCTGATCCTCGGTCACCTCGCCCTCGCTCGTCTGCGGAGCGTCCCTCATGTCGGCATGGTCGTAGCTGGTGACAAGGGCGCCGCCGCGGGCCGGAGTCGTGGTCGAGGTCCGCATCCAGTTGAAAACGGCCATGAAGTTCCAGCAGACGACGGAAATCCCGACCTTTCCCAGATTGCGGATCAAGATTTGACATTTCTCGATCTCCTCGTCCCGGCCGGGGCGCCCCAGCTTGCCGTTGTGCAACCAGGGAAAGCCGGTCTCGATCACCTGAAGATCGAGATCGGCGTCGGCGAAGCGGTTCTTCATTCGCAGCAACGGGATGAAGTCGTAGCCGGGACCGTCCGGCCCATCCGGCGGCACCTGCGTCACCGCGTGCGTCACCCCCGCCTGCTTCGCCAGCGTCCAGAGCGTGCTCGGAAACGGGGGCAACGCTTCGGCGAGCTGCATGAACATCACGACCCTCCTCTGACCTGCCAAGCCTCGGCACTTGGCACCTCATTGAACCATGATCCGGGCGTGCTTGCCGGACTGCCCCTTGACCGCCCAGGGCCGCCGGCTTAAAGTGACGATCCTGGTTTCCGTTGCGCCTTCGCCACAACTCGCCATTAACCAGGGCGATGACCAGACCGCGTCGAACCAGCTTCGCATGATCCGCCTGGATCCCGACCGCTGGTCTTAGCCAGCCCCGATCCATCAGGAGCAGTGATGGCAACCTATTCTACGACGAGCCCGCCGCTTGTGGCCGTCACCACGCCGCGCCAGTCCCGGGCGCGGGCGCTGTTGGGGCGGGACTGGCGGATCGCGTGGCTCTTCCTGGTTCCGTTGCTGCTGGTGCTTATCGTGCTGGTTGCCTATCCGTTCGTTGCCGGCATCATTCTGAGCATGCAGCGCAAGGTGGTCGGCGAGGAAGCGACCTGGGTCGGCCTCCAAAACTTCCAGAATTTGCTCACCGGCGAGCAGTATGGCCGCGTGTTTTGGAACTCGGTGCGCGTGTCATTGGTCTACACCGCGATCTCGGTCGCCATCAAGCTCCTGATCGGGATGTGCATGGCGCTCCTCCTGAACGAGCGCTTTCGCGGCCAGACCCTCATGCGGGCGATCTTGTTCCTGCCCTGGGCGATGCCGACCATCATCGTCGCCTTGACCTGGCGTTGGATCCTGGACGGGAGCCTGTATGGGCTGATCAACTACATCCGGGTCGAGTTCTTCGGCCAGGAGACGCTCGTCCAGTTCCTCGCCGATCCCAGCCTAGCCCTCTGGTCGGTGATCTTCGTCGCCATCTGGCAGGGGACCCCCTTTTACGCCATGATGTTCTTGGCCGGCATGCAGGCCATCCCCGGCGAACAGTACGAGGCCGCCGCCCTGGACGGGGCAAGCGTGTTCCGGCGCTTTCTCGATGTCACCCTGCCCGGGCTGCGCGCCGCGATCATCGTCACCACCATGCTGTCCACGATCTGGACCGCGAACAGCATCAATTTCGTCTACGTCTTGACCGCCGGCGGGCCGCTCGACGCCACGATGACCTTTCCCATGCTCGCCTATTCGATCGGGATCGCCGGCGCCCGCCAATTGGGGCTGGCGGCGGCGGTGCCGGTGCTCTTCTTCCCCCTCTTCATCGTCATCATCGTTCTCTTGACCAAACGCATGCTGTCGGCGGAAGGGAGGGCGTAAGACCATGGCAACTCGTCCCGCCGCCAACCCGACGATGGTCACGACACCACGGTCGTGGTCGTTTGGCCGCTGGTTCCGGCGCCGCGGGGGCCGCACCGTCGCCATCATCGCCGGCTGTCTCTTTTTCAGCCTCTGGACGCTCTTTCCGTTCGCCTGGATTATCCAGACCTCGCTCAAGACGGACCGGGATATCTACCGCTCGATCTCACTTTGGCCCCAAGTTCTCACCTTTGAGCACTACCAGCACGTCGTCTCGGGGACGCCGTTCCTAACCTACTTTCGCAATAGCTTCATGGTGGCGACCCTGACCACGGTGATCGCGATGGCGATCGCGGTGCTGGCGGCGTATGCGCTGACCCGGCTGACCTTCGCCGGGCGCACTTTCGTTGCCCGCGCCACCGTGGTCACCTATCTCATCCCCGCCTCGCTGCTCTTTATTCCGCTGACCCAGGTGGCCCTCCAGTTTCAGCTGACCAACCGGGCGCTCGGTCTGGTCGTGATCTACCTCATCTTCTCGGTCCCCTTTTCGACCTGGCTGACCATCTCCTACTTCAACACCGTGCCGGCGGACCTCGAAGACGCCGCCCTGGTTGATGGCGCCAACCGGTTGCAGGCACTGCGCTCCATCTTCATCCCGCTCGCGCTGCCGGCCCTGGCGGTGGTCGCGCTCTTCACCTTTACCCAATCCTGGAACGAATTCCTGTTCGCCCTGCTGCTCGTGACCAGCGATTCGCAAAAGACGTTGCCGGTCGGCCTCTCGGAGTTTGTGATCGGCGATGTCTTTGCCTGGGGGCCGCTCATGGCCGGGTCGCTGATCGCCTCGCTGCCGCCGGTGCTGATTTATGTGCTTGCCCAGCGCTGGATCGTCTCTGGCCTGGGAGGAGGCGCGATCAAGGGCTAAGCGTTCGATGCCGCGTTTGCCGGACAGCCGCCGCGAGACGAAGGAGGCGCGCCGATGTGAACACGATAGAACTGGTGGATAGGATCGGCCGAGTCACGGCTGTCGAACAGGACAAAGGAGTAGCAAGCAGATGTCAACGCACCGTCGCCCAGGAATTGATCGTCGCGCGTTGGTGAAGGGCTCGGCCGTCGCCTCGGCGGCGGCCCTGGGCACCCGCCGCGCTAAGCCAGCCCGGGCCCAATCGTGCGATCGCCTCACCGCGTGGGGCGTTGTCTCGTTCACCGAGGAAGGCGACGCCCGGCTCGGTGAGCAGATGGCGGCCTGGGGTGCGGAGAACGGGATCGAGGTCGAATACGTCGCCCTCCCCGGCTCCGATTACACGACACGCGTGGCGACGGCGGTCGAGACCGGCTCGGTCCCCGATATCGTGATGATGCTCGGCAGCCTCTCGATCTTCTACGCCGGCCAAGACCGCCTGGTCGACCTGACCGATGTCTACGACGAGCTGAAGGACCTCGCGGGCGGGATGTACGAGCAGCTTCTGCCCCACGTCATGGTCGGGGAGACGGTCTACTCGATTCCGATGGAGTCCGATCTCAGCGTGATGTACGCCCGCCTCGATCTGATCGAAGAAGTGACCGGCGAGCGGGTGGCGCCAACCACCTTGGAGGAGTTGGAGGAACTGGCCACCGCGATCAACAATCCGCCCCAGACCTTTGGCATCGGCATGACCCTGGGCCGGGTACCGGACACCAACGGCCAGCTCAACCAGATGATCTTCAACTACGGCGGCACCCTGGTCGACGAGGACGGCGCCCCGGCGGTCAACAACGAGGGCACCGTGGCGGCCCTGACCACGATCAAGCGCTGGTGGGACAACGGCTTGATCCCGCAAAACTCGCCCTCGTGGGACGACTCCGGCAACAACACTGCCTACAACTCGGGGCAGGCCGCCTTCGTCTTCAACCCGGCCTCGATCTTCGCCTACCTGGAAGCGAATGATCCGGAGCTGCTGGCGGAAACGACGCAGGCGCTCTTCCCGGCCGGACCAGCCGGATCCTTCCCCACGGTCGGCACCTGGTCGTGGTCGGTCTTCAACACCAGTCCCTGCGTCGACCAGGCCAAGGCGTTGATCACCGCGATCATGCAACCGGAGCCGCTGCAGGACGTCTATGAGGCGGTGGGCGGCCGCTGGTATCCGGTCTATCGCGATTTGGCCACCGCGCCATTTTGGCAGGAGCGTCCGTTCTTCGACGACTTCCCCAGCATCATCGAGTCGGCCCGCGAGACGTGGTACCCGGCCGAAGCGACGCCGCTGCTCCTGACCCAACTGAGCGCCCACGACCAGCGGCTGACCAGTCCCGAAATCTTGCAACAAGTCTTGCTCAACAGCCTGTCGCCCGAGGACGGCGCCGCCGCCCTCCAAACGGCCATGGAGCTAACCTTCGCCGAAGCCGCCGGCGAGGAGTGAGCCACGCAAACGGCGGCTCAGCTTCATCCACGGCTGAGCCGCCGTTTGCGATAGTTGTTATGTCAAATACGTCAGAGCGTGAGGATATGAGGCGACCATCGCCGCTTGGCGGTGACGGGCGGGGGTGCCCCTGGGCCACTAAAAGTCCGCGCTGAGCATCATGAATTCCTTTCAGGAATGAGGACGGAACGTTCAGTGCCCGAATTTGAATCAGATAGTAGAGTGATTAATCTCTCTTACGGAGAATCTCCTGTGTTTAGTCCTGAAAGGACTTCGTGATGTTCATCGCGGACTTTTAGTGGCCCAGGGGCACCAGCGCCCGTCACCGCCAAGCGGCGATGGTCGCCTCATATCCTCACGCTCTGACGTATTTGACATAACAAC
>JACCYK010000222.1 GCA_013696525.1 Chloroflexia bacterium | reverse complement strand
ATCTGATGGGCGGCCGCTTCGGCCCGCGAGCCGACGACGACGCGGTTGGCGGCCGGCTCCAGCCGGAGGACGAAGCGCGGCTCCGGACCGGCGAGGCCGAGGCCCCGCCGCTGGCCGACCGTGTGATGGAGCAGGCCGCGATGCTGGCCCAGGCGCTGCCCGGCGGCATTGACCACGGCGCCGGGGCGGGCCGCGTCCGGCCGGCGGGCAGCGACGAAATCGGCATACGAGCGCTTGCCGATGAAGCAGATCTCCTGGCTTTCGGCCTTACCCGCCACGGGCAGGGCAAAGGCATGCGCCAGCGCCCGGACCTCGGACTTGCGCAGGTTGCCGAGCGGGAAGCGGACGAAGCCAAGCTGGTCCTGGTTCATGGTGTGGAGGACGTAGCTCTGGTCCTTGCCCGGATCAACCGCCCGGAACAGCCGGTGCGGCACCCCCCGGCCGGGATCGCCCGGCCGGATCCGGGCGTAGTGGCCGGTGGCCAGGCAATCGGCCCCGAGCAGGCGGGCCCGCTCGACCAGATGCCGGAACTTGACGTGCCGGTTGCACTCCAGGCAGGGGTTTGGAGTCTGCCCGGCGGCATAGGCATCGACGAAATTGTCGATGACCGCCTGGCGGAACTCCGATTCCATGTTAATCGCGTAGAACGGGATGCCAAGCCCGGCGCAGGTCATCCGGGCATCGTCCATGGCCGGGATGCCGCAGCAGGGGTTGGCCCGGTGGTCGGCGTCGTTGCGCGAGAAAAGCCGGAGATTAATCCCCACTACCCGGTAGCCGCGCTCCCGCATCACCAGGGCGGTCACGGCGCTGTCGACACCGCCGCTCATCGCCACCACGCAGGCGCGCCCGGCGCCATCCCGCGGGCCGATCATCTCCTCGCTCAAGAGCGCGTCAAGATCAGGCGTCGCCGCTCGAGCGGGGACGTTCACCGTGGCCGGGTTGGAGAGCATGGGCACAGACACGGGAAGAGCGGCTCCAGCGATGCACATTGATGACGATGCGAGCGAGACGGGACTAGATCTGGTTGGCCCGAACAATGATCCGTGAAAGGTACGATCCGGTGCTGGGATCAAACTCGCCGCCACAGGTGACGATGGTCAGCGCCTCGAACCCGGTGTGGTTGACGATGTCGTTTTGAATGACGTCGGGAGTCAGCTCCGTCGCGACATGGAATTGCTGGCTCCATTCGACCGCGTACTGGAACACCGAGCCGTCCTCGCCGGTCATCGAGATCAGCGAGCCTGGGGCCAGACCCGGCTCCTTGATCGACCACAGCACGGCCGGGCCGACGGTGTAGTAGTCCACATGGCCGGACACCACGACGTTGGTGCCTTGGCCGAGACGGCCGAGATCGTTGTACCAGGCAATCACCCAAGGGCCGCTCGGGTCGCCCATCACGCCGTCGGTGATCGCGCCGAGCTCGATCGGGGCGTCGACGCCGAAGTCGGGGATTTGGAATGAGAGCGGGGCAACCCCGACCGGGACCTCGGCCTCGGCGACCTCGACCTCGGCTTCCGCCACCACGGGGGCGATGCCGGTGGTGACGCTGTTCAGGATCGGTCCCGGCCGGGCGGCGCCGGTCGACGGCACCTCGGAGAGGGCCACGCTCTCGGCGTCGGTGTCCTCCTGGGCGCGGGACACAATGGCTCGTGGTGCATAGATCGTGCTCATGCGGCTTTGGTCCTCCGTCAGCGATGTCAATCGAGGCGTCAATCATGGGAAGCGCATCCGCGGCGGGCGGCGCGCAACAGTGCATCCCAAAACTATACAACGAGGCAGCAATGGCTGACGTTACACCGATCCGCGGTCGGTCGCCGCCGCTAGGAGCCGGACTACAGCTATTGCGCATCCTCGGCGGGCGGGGCTGGTACTCGTCTTTGGTGCAGATCGGAGTCGGCATGATCGGTGACGACCGCGTCTGCCTCGGCTCGATCACGGGCCGTCAGAACCCGGGCTACTTCTTCAGTGAGGCGCCTTGCTTCGGCGTCGGCCCGTGCCCGTGCCTCAGATGACATCTGCGCTCGTAGCTTGGAAAACGGGTGTCTCCCTGCCATGTGTCTCTCCCTTGTTCCGGATCATCCCGATCGGCGCCTCGGACAATCGCAACGTGAGATGGTGCTGATCTTGTGGCGTTTCGGGTCGATCATTCCGATATCGTGCAGAGAAGTCTACTCGCTTGCATCGGTCCGGTGCTGGCAGATCAGGGCATCGCCAATGCGCGCGCACGTTGAACGCGGCAACCCGCTACACTCGGGGCAGAAGGTCGCTGGCAACGATGAGGAGAGGCCATGGATCGGGAGCAGCTGCACGGGACGCGGATGCTGCAACGGGAGGCGGAGCTGCCTTCGACGAAATCGAAGGACCAGATCCAACACAACCTGGAGCTTGGCCTGCCCTCGG
>JACCYK010000205.1 GCA_013696525.1 Chloroflexia bacterium | reverse complement strand
GCTTCGGCCAGCGAGACGCCGGCACCGAGCGCGCGCTCCGCCCGCTCCACCGCCGCCGCCGCTGCCTGCGCCGCCACCTGCTGGGCCGTTGTCGCGGTCTGTTCCCCGGTCCGCTGCGCCCGGTCGGCCAGTCGCTTGGCGTGCCCTTCAGCGTCGTGGGCGAGCTCATGGCCAGACCGGCTTCCCCGCTCAACGAGGTGACGTGCTTCCTTTGCCGCCCGCTCGAGCTCCGGCGACGCCTCCTTGGCCCGGTCACGGAGCCAGTGCCCTCGCGTCCGCGCTTCGCCAACCGCCGCCTCCGCGGCGAGCCGCGCCCGCTCGGCGGCGGTGTCTTCCGCATGCCGGCGACGTCCAAGCAAGAGCGCCAGCCCTGCCAGCAAGGCGGCGGCCACGCCCGCGCCGACGATGACCTGGCCGTTGCTCGTCTGATCCTGATACTCGTCCATAGTCAATCCCGTGTAGCCTCGAATCGCTCGACCGCCCACGACGGGCCGATCTCGCGGCATTCTACCCGACAACATCGTTCTGGTCGTTCATCGCGGGCCGAATGCGCGTTCAGCCACGGCAACGCAAAGGGTATGCCGTCTCCGTATACTGGGCTCGCGGTCAGCGCGGCCGGCGGGCGGGATGCGAGCTTCTGGACGTTGATTTTGCATGCGAGTCCTCATCATCTCAGACGTTCACGCGAACCTCGTTGCGCTCGAAGCGGTGCTGCGCGCGGCGCCGCCCGTTGATGAGATCTGGAATCTCGGCGACACCGTCGGCTACGGTCCGCGGCCGGTCGCCTGCCTGGACCGGCTGGGGGACGATGCGGTCGAGCATTCCCTGGTCGGCAACCATGATCTCGCCGCCATTGGACAGCTTGATCTCACCGAGTTCAACCCGTGGGCGCGGGCCGCCGCCATGTGGACCAGCAACCAACTCTCTTCCCCGCAACGAGAGCGCCTCGCGGTGCTGCCGGCGACGGTCGTCGCCACCGGGGTAACCTTGGCCCACGGCAGCCCCCGCGATCCGATCTGGGAGTACGTCGCGGACCGGGAGACGGCGAGTGCCAATTTCGCCCATTTCGAGACAGCTTGGTGCTTCGTTGGGCATACCCACGTCGCGCGAATCGACTGGCGCCGTGACACGGGAAGACCTTCCCGTGTACGCCGATTCAGACCAGGCGATGTGGTTGACGTTTCCCAAGGCAGGTGGCTGCTCAACCCCGGCAGCGTCGGCCAGCCCCGCGACGGTGATCCGCGCGCTTAGTATGTTGTGCTGGATACCGGGCGCGGCACGGTCACAAACCAGCGCGAGGAGTATGACGTGGCGCAAACACAGCGGCAGATGGCGGAGTCCGCGCTGCCGGTACCGCTCATTGCGCGGCTCGCGCTCGGGCACTGACCGGGGGCCCAGCCAACCGGGCCGGGAGCGAGCTCTGTTTGCGCCGACGGGCGGCACGTTCCATACTGAGGCGTTGCGCCTCGCCACCACCGAAGCGGCCGGATGCGCGATCGCGTGCCGAAGCATCACGTCCAGGAGTGCCAAGATCCGAATGGAGGGTTCCTACGAGCGTTTCATCGTTCCGGTCGCCGGCACCCCGGCCGATGACCGGGTGCTCGCCATTGTCCAACACCTGCTCCCGGCCAAAGGCGCGACCGTGACCCTCCTCTACGTCGTCGCCGTGGCGCAGTCCATGCCGCTCGACGCCGAGCTGCCGGACGATATCGCCCGCGGCGAGCAAGCGTTGTTGCGAGCGGAGACGATGGCCCGGCAAGCCCTCGGCGGCAAGCGGGTCCAGATGCATTCCGAATTGCTCCAGGCCCGGTCGGTCGGCGCGGCGGTGGTTGACGAGGCCATCGAGCGGAGCGCCGACGCGATCATCATGACCTCGTCGGTCCGCCGCAAGCACGGCCGGCCGACGCTCGGCGAGACGGTGAACTACATTATGCTCAATGCCCCGTGCGAGGTGATCGCGGTCCGGATGGCGCCGGTTGATCCCGGCCTCTTAGAAATGAGCTGGCGGTGAAGGTCGTCATCATGGGCTGCGGCCGGGTCGGCGCCCGGATCGCCGCCATCCTCGACCACAACCGGCATCAGGTTACGGTCGTTGATATCGACAGCCGGTCCTTTCGCCGGCTGCCGGCCGACTTCTCGGGTGATACCATCATCGGCACGGGAATCGATGAGGACGTCCTGCGCTCAGCCGGGATCGAGCGGGCCGGTGCCTTTATCGCCGTCACCAACGGCGACAATCGCAACATCATGGCGGCCCAGGTCGCGCGCCTGATCTTTGAGGTGCCGGAAGTCGTGTGCCGGATCTATGACCCGGTCCGGGAAGACTCGTATCGTCGCCTGGGCCTGACGACCGTCTGTCCGACCACGACCGTGTCAGCCATCATCCTTGATCATGTGATGCGGGCAAATGAAGACTCGTCGCACCGGCCGGGAGGGTCGTAAGCCGTGTACGTCATTGTTGTCGGCGGCGGCAAAGTCGGTTTCTATTTGACACAGTCCTTGCTGAGTGATGGGCACGAGGTGCTCCTGATCGAGCGTGATTCGGCGAAGGTTGACAGTTTCAATGAACAGCTCGGTTCGGTCACCATCGCTGGTGACGGGGCGGAAGCATCGACCCTGGCCGCCGCCGGCGCCGCTCGCGCCGATGTGGTGGTGGCCGTGACCGGCGAGGACGAGGACAATCTCGTGATCTGTCAGATGGCGAAGCAAAAATTCCATGTCGGGCGCACCATCGCCCGGGTCAACAATCCGAAGAACGAGCAACTGTTCCGGGTGCTGGGGATTGATGTTACCGTCAGCCAGACGAATTACATCCTGCACATCATCGAGCAAGCCATCCCCGAGCGGTCGTTCGTCCATCTCCTGAGCCTCACCCACGGCGACCTGGCAATTGTCGAGGCCAAGATCACCGATCACTCGGCCGTCGTCCACCGGTCGATCGGGGAAATCTCGTTGCCCGAAAATACCGCCATCTCGGCGATCTCGCGGGGCCCGCGGCTGATCGTGCCGACGCCGGCCACCGAGCTACTACCCGGCGACGATATCATCGCCCTGGCCCATCGTGAACAAGAGGACGAGCTGCGCCGTCTCTTGGTGTAATCGCGATCGCATCACATGTCGCCAGATCAGCGGGTTGAGGTCACCGGATGCTGCTCGCCGCCGACATTGGCAATAGCAATACGCTCCTTGGCCTCTATGCTAAAGGCCAGGAGGCGCTGATCGCCAGCTGGCGGCTCTCGACCGACCGCGACCGGATGCCGGACGACTGGCTTGCCCTAACGGCGTCCCTGTTTCAGACCGGCGGCTTCTCGCTCGACGACGTGGATGCGGTCATCTTGTCCAGTGTGGTGCCGCCGGTGACGACCGCCTTGCAGGCGCTGGCCCGCGATCGCCTCGGCCTGACGCCGATCATCATCGACCCCACGCTCGATCTCGGCATTCAGCTCCTGGTCGAGGAACCAACCCGCCTCGGCGCCGACCGCCTGGTCGACTGCATCGCCGCCTTTGCCAAATATGGCGGCCCGGCCATCATCATCGATCTCGGCACCGCGACCACGGTGGACGCCATCTCCGTCGCCGGCGACTTCCTCGGCGGCGCCATCGCCACCGGCGTCGGCACCTCGCTTCAGGCGCTAGCGACCAACGCCTCGCAACTGTTCAATATCGAGTTGACCCTGCCGCGGCACACGCTGGGCAAGAACACGGTCGATCAATTGCGGATCGGGATCGTGCTCGGGCACCTCGCGATGCTCGAGGGGCTCGTCGTCCGGATGACGCGCGAGCTTGGGCAGGAGTCGGTGCCGGTCATCTTGACCGGCGGCCTGGCCCCGCTCTTTGTCGATCAATCGCCCCTGTTTAACCACTACGAGCCAGACCTCACGCTCAACGGCCTCCGCCTGATCTACCAACGGCTCACCGCGGGAGACGAACAACATGGCAACGGAAGACCTAATCCGGGTCCGCGATTGGGACGAGCGTGACAGCGATTTCTATCAGGCCGTGGTACATCGCATCATCCCGGAGCGGACCGCCTCGCCGCGAGACATGGCGGCGGTGGGTTGCTTCATGGATCAGGTCGTGGCGGACGCCGGTTCGAGGCCGGGCGGGGTCGAGACCTACGTGGCCGTCGATGCCGGCGATCGGCCGCTTGGACTGTTCGCGATTCGGCTCGATTTCGATCATTTCACGAACCATCCCCGGGCGTGCGTCGAAGTGCTGGTGGTGTCCGATGCCGCCGAGGGCAAGGGGGTCGGCCGAGCGCTGATGCGGCACGCCGAAGCTTGGGGCCGGGAGCATGGCTGTCGAGAGGTCGTGCTCGACGTGTTCGCCGATAACGAGGCGGCGATTGCCTTCTACCGGCGCGTCGGCTACCAGCCGGATCATCTCCGCATGACCAAGTCGCTCGTCGGCGACGCCGATCCGGACTAGCCCGGGCCACCGTGGCGCGACGAGCGTTTACCATTGGCGACGGCGCCCGCGACGGCGCTCCTCGCTGGCACAACGTAGGCGTGAAGGAACAAAGCCCACCAATGCAACCAGTACCAGTCCCCCCGTTCGCGGGCGCCGCCGCGGCCGAGCCGGGAGGTCCGCGGCTCAAGCTCGCGGTCCAGCGCTCCGGCCGGCTCACGCAGGACACGATCGACCTGCTCCATGCCATCGGGCTTGAGTTTGAAAGCTATGGCCAGCGGCTTTTCTCGCATTGCCGCAACTTCCCGCTCTCGATCCTCTACGGCCGGGACGACGACATTCCCGGCTATATGGCCTTGGGCACGGTCGATTTGGGCATTCTGGGCCAGAACCTGATCCACGAGGAGGGCGTGCGGGTCGACGAGCTGGCGCCGCTTGGCTTCGGCTACTGCTCGCTCATCGTCGCCGTCTTGCGCGATTCCCCATACCAGGCGCCGGCGGAGCTAGGCGGCTGCAGGATCGCCACCTCGTACCCGCGATCGGCCGCGGCCTACTTCAAGACGTTGGGGTTGGAGCCTGAAATCATCACCATCAGCGGCTCGGTCGAGGTCGCCCCCTCCCTCGGCATGGCGGACGCCGTGGTGGAGCTGACCGCCACCGGCTCGACGCTGCTGTTGAACGACCTCCGTCCGATCGCAACGATCCTCGAATCACAGGCGGTGCTGGCGGCGAGCCCGGCCGCGATGGCCGATCCCGCCCGGCGAGCGACCATTGAGCGTTTGCTGATGCGGGTCAAGGCCGTGCGGGCCGCCAAGCGGTTTAAGTACCTCATGATGAATGCGCCCGAAGCCGCGCTGCCCGAGATCCGGCGGGTGGTGCCCGGCCTCAAGTCGCCGACGATCATCCCATTGGCGGACCCTGGTTGGGTGGCGGTCCATACCGCGATCGAAGAGGAAGTCTTCTGGGACTCGATCGAACGCCTGCGCGCCGCCGGCGCGACTGAGATCCTCGTCTCCTCCCTGGAAAAGCTGATGCTGTAATCGGCCGCGGCGCTTCGTCGCGGCCGAGCATTCACGTCCGTCCGGGCATCGGCTATCATGTGCGTGCCCAGGTGCGCGATCAACGCCGACGCCACCCGCCGCTTCCCCGGAACCGGTGCCGTCCGTTGCGTGAGCAGGAGCCAAGGTTGAGCCGTCTCCCCACTCTCCGTCCCCCAATCGATCCGGTGAGCCTGGTTCGTCCCGTCGTGCGCGATCTCGCGCCCTACCAGCGCGATCCGGGACCGGAGCGGACACCGCCCCGGAACATCCGGCTCGACATGAACGAGTCGCCCTACGGCGCCTCACCAAAAGCGCGGGCCGCGATCGCCGATTTCGAGCTGGCGCACCGCTATCCCGAGCTCGATGCGTATTCCTTGCGGGCGGCGCTGGCCGACTACGTCGGGGTGGCGCCGGATCGGGTGGTGGTCGGGGCCGGGCTCGACGACGTGCTCGCCACCACCGCCCTACTCCTGATCGACCCGGGTGACCAGGTCATCATTTCGGAGCCGACCTTCGGCGTGTACCGGCCACTCTTCACCCAGCACGGTGGCGATGTCCTGGACGTGCCCCTCCGGCCCGATTTCACGCTCGAGGTCGACGGCATCCTCGGTGCGGTCGATGACCGGACCAAGCTCATCATCGTCTGCGACCCGAACAACCCGACCGGGAACCAATTCGAGCCGGCGGCGGTCGAGCGCATCTGCGCCGAAGCCGGCTGCCTCGTCGCCATCGACGAGGCGTACGCGGAGTTCGCCGGCACGACCGCCTTGCCGCTCATGGAGCGGCATCCGAATGTGGCCGTCTTCCGCACGATGAGCAAATTCGCCGGCCTGGCGGGGATGCGGGTCGGCTACGGTATCTTCCCCGGCGATCTGATGCCATTCCTGATGCGGGTTATGCCGGCCTTCGGCAATGTCTCGGCGGTCTCCACGGCGGCGGCGCTCGCCTCGCTCACCGACCTGGACTATCTACAATCCGTGATCGCGACGATCGTCG
>JACCYK010000184.1 GCA_013696525.1 Chloroflexia bacterium | reverse complement strand
GCCCTGACCTTTATCGTGATGCTGCCCCAACACGCCTTGGCGGAGGTGCCGCCGGCCGATCTCCTGCAATCGGCGTGGTGGTCGACCGAGCCGATCGGCACTGGGCCGTTCCAATGGGGCGAGTACGTCCCCGGCGAGTAAGTCGAGTTGGCCGCCTACGATGACTACTGGAAGGGCCGGCCCCAACTCGACGGCGTGATCAACCGCTACTTCGCCGAGCCTGGCGCCGCGGTCATCGCGCTCCGCTCCGGTGAGATCGATTTCACCTACGTCACGTCTGACGAGGTGGCGGCGATGGACGGCGAGCCCGGCCTCACCGCGATCGCGGGCCCCTCCCAGGTCATCAACTACCTCGGTTTCAACATGCAGGATCCCCGCTTCGAGGACGTCCGCGTCCGCCAGGCGTTCATGTATGCCATCGATCGCCCCGCGATCGTCGAGCAGCTCTACGCCGGCACGGCGACGCTGGCAAACTGCGCCTATACCCTCCCCGCCTACGTGCCGGACGATCTCAACAGCTACGAGCCGAACCTCGACACCGCCCGGCAGTTGCTGACGGAGGCCGGCTGGGAAGAGATTCAGGGCGAACCGATCGAGATCTTGACCTACTACTCGGATCAGCTCTCCGCCGATGTCTTGGTCACGATCCAGCAAATGCTGGCCGATGCCGGGATCGAGGTGACGCTGCGCACGGTCGACGTGCCGACCTTCAACCAGATCATGACGACGCCGGAAGAATGGATCACCTTCTATGGCGGCGGCGGCAACGGCCCCGATCCGGACATCATGGCGACGAACTACGTCTCCACGCTGACCCCGCCGGCCGGCTTCAACCGGACCTACGTCAACATCCCGGAGCTGGACGAGCTGTACGTCGAGGGCCGCGCCGTGGCCGACCCTAACGAGCGGGCCGAGGTCTACCAGGATGCCTGCCGGGTCATGAACGAGCAGGTGCCGTGGGCCTACATGTGGGTCGGCGAGCGCTACGGGGTGATCACCGATCGAGTGACGAACTTCGTCTGGACCCCGGCCCCAGGCGGCGGCCGGTACGATCAGCAAGCGCACGAGTGGACGGTCGCCGGCGACTAGCGACCGACAAGCACGGCGGGAGCCAGTGTGGCTCCCGCCCATCAGCCGCCGGCGACCGGCAGGGGTGACGATCACCGATGGGACAGTACATCCAGCGCCGGCTCGCTCTCAGCCTTCCGATCCTGGTGGTGATCACCGCGCTGATCTTTACCCTTCTGCAATTGACCCCCGGCGATCCGCTCGACTCGTATATCCCGCCCGATCAACCGTTGCCGGAGGCGCAGCGTGAGGTCATCCGGCGCGAGCTGGGGCTCGACCAGCCCGCCGTCATCCGCTACTTCTTCTGGCTGCGGGAGACGGCTCAGGGCAATTTGGGATTCCGCGCCACGACCCCGGAATCGGTCCTCGGCGCGATCCAGCGCAGCCTGGGACCAACCCTACTCCTGATGGGAACGGCGATGGTGATCGGCATCGGGGCCGGGCTGGCGCTCGGCGTGGTGGCGGCCCTGAAGCAATACTCGTGGCTGGACACGGTGCTGACCGTCGTCGCCTTCCTCGGCGTCTCGATGCCGGTGTACCTCGCCGGCTTGATCGGTCTCTACTTCTTTGCCATGCGGCTGGGGTGGTTTCCCGCCGGCGGCTTCACCACGCCGGGCCAACCGGCCAACCTCGGCGATCGATTGCACCATCTGATCTTGCCGGCCTCGATCATCGGCTTGAATTATGTCGCCTCGACGATGCGCTACACCCGTTCGGCCATGCTCGACGTCCTCGGCCAAGACTACGTCCGGACCGCTCGCGCCAAAGGTTTGTTCGAGGCGGTCGTGGTCCGCCGCCACGCCCTGCGCAACGCACTGTTGCCGGTTGTCACGATTGTCGGCACCTACCTGCCGGCCCTCCTGGGCGGCGCCGTCTTCATTGAATCGATCTTTTCGTGGCCGGGCATGGGCCGGCTCTACCTCGACGGCGTCGAATCGCGTGACTACCCGCTGATCATGGGCCTGACGCTCGTCCTGGCCGTTGCCATCCTCGTCGCCAACCTGCTGACCGACCTCGCCTATGCCCTGATCGATCCCCGCATCCGCTATGGATAAAGTCACGAGCGGTCCTTCCATCGTGATGCCAACCCGGGCGGCCGAGGACGACCAGTTCGGCGGGTTGCGTCGCCAGACCGCGGTGATCAGCCCGGCCCGGCAAACGTTGCGGCGCTTCCTCCGTCATCGGATGGCCGTCATCGGCCTGGTGGTGGCGGCGATCGTCGTCCTCGCCGCCGTCCTCGCCCCGGTCGTCACCCGCTCGGCAGGCCCAGACGTGATCGACCTCCGGGCCCGAAATGAAGGACCCTCGGCGGAGCACTGGCTAGGCACCGATCGCACGGGCCGCGATACCTTTACTCGTGTGGTCTACGCCGGCCGGGTCTCGCTGTCGGTCGGGGTCGCCGCGGTGCTCATCTCGGTCGCGATCGGGACGACGCTCGGCGCCATCGCCGGTTTCAACGGCGGCTTGCTTGATAGTGTCGTGATGCGCATCACCGACGTCATCATGACGTTCCCGGCGATTGTCATCTTGCTGACCGTGGCCGCGATCACCGGGCCCGGCATCACCCAAACCGTGGTCATCCTCGGCCTCTTGAACTGGCCGATCCCCTGCCGCCTGGTCCGGGCCAAGCTCCTCTCGATCCGCGAGCAGGAATTTGTCCTGGCGGCGCGGGCGATGGGAGCCCGCCGGAGCCGCATCCTGATCTCCCATGCGCTGCCGAACGCGCTCGATGTCTTGATTGTCTACGCCAGTCTCGGCATCGCCACCGCGATCTTGCTCGAGGCCGGATTGTCGTTTCTCGGCCTCGGCGTCCAGCCGCCAACGCCGAGCTGGGGCAATATGCTCAACGTGGCCCGAAACGTCAGCGTGCTGGAGCAGTATCCTTGGCAGTGGCTGCCCGCCGGCATCGCCATCGTGATCACGGTGTTGAGCATCAACTTCGTGGGCGACGGCCTGCGCGATGCGCTCGATCCCCGGACGAAACTGTAAGCAATCGTGGAGAAGGGACGGGACAGGAGTGTCGACGAGAAACTATGCCGGGATCGTGCCGCCGGTGTGTACGCCGTTTACCGAGGACTACGAGGTCGATGTCCGCTCGTTGGAGCGGCTGATCGAGTTCCTGCTCGATGCCGGCGTGCATGGCATCTTCGCCCTGGGCTCGACCAGTGAGACCGCGCTGCTGAGCGACGCCCAGCGGCAGACCGTGATCGAGGTGATCGTCCGGAGCGTGGGCGGCGCCGTGCCGGTCATCGCCGGCATCATCGACCTGTCGACCGCTTCATCGTTGGATCATGCCCGGGCCGCTCAGCGCCTCGGCGTCGATGGCCTAGTCTTGACCTGCCCGTTTTACGTCCGGGCCGGCGCCGGTGAGATGCTCGAGCACTTTCGGATCATCAAGTCGGCGGTCGATCTGCCGATCGTGGCCTACGATATCCCGTTTGCCGTCCACACCAAACTGCCGCGGGCGGTCGTCGTCGAGCTGGCCGGCGAGGGCACGATCGCCGGGATCAAGGATAGCAGCGGGGACGACGCGAATTTCCGTCTATTGGTAATGGAAACGAACAAGCTGCCCCTCTTCGCCCGTCTGACCGGTTCCGAGCTGCTGGTCGATACCGCCCTCCTGTACGGCGCGGATGGCTGCGTGCCGGGGTTGGGCAACGTCGATCCCGCTGGTTACGTCAACCTCTATAATTTTGTCCGGGCCGGCCAATTGGACTCGGCGCGAGCGGAGCAAGAACGCCTCATCCAGCTCTTTTCAATCGTCACCGCGGCAACCAATGGCCGGATGGGCTACACCGCGGCGGCGTTAGGAGGCTTCAAGTCGGCGCTGATGCTGCGCGGGGTCATCCGTACCAACGTGATGGGCCGGCCATTGACCCAATACAACGATGAAGAGGTCGCCCGCGTCCGCTGTATCCTTGCCGGGGCCGGTCTCGTGTGATCGGCTGGTTGACGCGAGCATGTCGACCGTCGCGGACGACGAGGCCACACGCACATGTCTGAACTGTATCTGGAGGTCGCCGTGGCCGCCGCCAGGGATGCCGGCGCGATCCTCAGGGACCGCTACGGCAAACCGCACGAGGTGCGCTTCAAAGGCGCGGTCGATCTCGTCACCGAAGCCGATGCCGCGGCTGAGGCGCTCATCGCGGACCGGCTGCGGTCCGCGTTTCCAACGCACCGGCTGCTTGGCGAAGAGGGCGCCCGCGGCGCCGGCGGCGAGACCGCCACGCCCTATCGTTGGGTGGTCGATCCACTTGACGGGACGACGAACTTCGCGCATGGCTTGCCGCATTTCGCCGTCTCGATCGGGCTCGAAGAACATGGCGTCCCGATCGTCGGCGTCGTCTACGATCCGTTGCGGGACGAGCTGTTCACCGGCTGTCAAGGAGCCGGCGCGTTCCTCAACGGGCAGCCAATCCAGGTTTCGGCCACCGGTCAGTTGCTGCAATCGATCCTGGCGACGGGATTTTCGTACGATCTGCGGCGCCGGACCGGCCAAGCGGCCGCCTGGCATGCGTTCCTGGTCCGGGTCCAGAGTATCCGGCAAACTGGGTCGGCCGCGCTCAACCTCTGCTATGTGGCGGCCGGCCGGCTCGACGGCTACTGGGAGCGCGGCATCGCCCCGTGGGACGTGGCGGCGGGGGCGGTGATCGCGCTCGAGGCCAGCGCCAGCGTGACGAACTTTGATGGCGGCGACTTCCGCGCGGATGATCGCGAGGTCGTCGCCAGCAACGGTCCGCTGCATGACGAGATCCTGGCCATTCTGCGTCAGCACGCGCCACGGCCACCGGTGCCTGTCGGCGAAGCCACCGGCTGACGAGTAGCCAACCCTGAAGCCGAATGCACGCATCGGCCGGTAGAACAACGCGCGATCGGCTATGATGGCCGTTGACCGCCGCCGTCCGCGACGCGCATCGGTGGAGACAGTCCCGGGGATAGGCGCCAAGCGCCTATCGGCGTCAAGGTTGCCACCGGGTCTCGTGGCGGTTGTCGGTCAGTGAACCCGTCGGAGGCGACCGATGAAACTGATCATCGCTATCGTCCAGGACGAGGACATGCCGGCGCTGACGGACGCGCTGGTGGGCGCCGGTCACCGGTTCACGAAGGTGAGCACGACCGGCTCATTCCTCCGGACCGGAAACTCGAGCCTCCTCATTGGCGTCGACAATCACGTCGTGCCGGCGGTCATGGGTCTGTTGCGGCGCACCTGTCGCCGGCGGACTCAGGTCGCGGTGCCCTATTCGCCGGCGCTCGAGCCTGGCTTGCTCTATATGCCGGAGAACTTCGAGGTTGAAGTCGGCGGCGCGGTTGTGTTCGTGATCGACGTTTCCCGGTTTGAGCGATTGTAACCTTCTCGCATCGCGGCAAGGCGATGGCGGCCGGGCACCGGTGGCCACGTTCCGGCCGCGTCGCCTTGTCGGGGCGCGGGTGCAAGACACGAGGAGAACCAAGTGACGGAGCAAACGTGGGCGGACGCCGTGAATCGCGATGCGATCATCGACATTGCCAGCCAATTGATCGCGATCCCCAGCCCAAGCGGCGACGAGCGCGCGGTCATGGAGTTCGTGCAGCGCTGGTGCGATGATCGCGGTATCCGGTATCAAGTCGTCGCCAAAGACCCAAACCGGCCGAACGTCATCGGTTCGATCGAGCCCTCGACCGACGGCCCGACGGTGGTCATGAACGGGCACCTCGACACGGTGCCGGTCTCGGATCCCGCGGCTTGGCAAACTAGCCCTTTCGATCCGGTCGTGAGCGACGACGGCGCTCGCCTGTATGGCCGTGGCGCCTCCGACATGAAAAGCTCGGTCGCCGTGATGCTTCACCTGATGGACATCTTCAAGGACAGCGCCCTCCGGGGCCGCCTGCAAGTCCACGTCGTCAGCGACGAGGAAGTCGGCGGCCAGTTTGGCGCCGTCTACCTCGTGAACGAGATCGTCGCTGGTTCCCTACCCCGCCCCGACTATTGCTTGATCGGCGAAAAGAGCGATCTCAAGGTGCGAAACGCGGAGCGGGGGATCGTCGGCTTTCACGTCACCATCTTGGGCCGGGCCTCGCATACCGCCACCGCGCGGGCGACCGGGATCAACGCCATCGCGAAGGCGGCGAAAGCGGTGCTGGCCTTGGATCGGGATTTGGACAAGTTTCACCCGGCCGTTGGCAAGCCCGTGATCAGCATCAACACGATTCAGGCCGGCGTCGCCCACAATGTCGTGCCCGGCGAGTGCATGTTCACGATTGATCGCCGGCTCATCCCCGGCGAGACGGTTGCCAGCGCCCTGGCGGAAATCACCGGGGCACTCGATCACATTGCCGCCACCGATCCTGACTTCCGGTATGACATCGTCACCGACCCGATGCGGGACGCGATTCCCGCCAGCATCACGCCCGAGGATTCGCCGTTGGTCCAAGCCCTGCAACAAAGCATCCGGGACATCACCGAGACGGAGCCGGCGTTCTTCGTCGCCTGGGCCGGCGCCACGGACGGCCGCTACTACCGTCAGGCCGGGATCGACACCGCTGGCTACGGACCGGGTGGCGAGAACGCCCACGGCGCCAACGAGGCCGTCTTCATCGACGACCTGGTGACACAGGGTCGTGTCTGGGCGGCAACGATCGCCCGGTTGCTCCAGGCCTCCTAACCGGCCAGCAGGCTGACCAGGACAAGGGTAACGCCGCCGGCGACGATGAGTCCGATATTGCCGCGCCGGGCGTAGGGTCGTAGCACCTCGAGCAGCTGCATCGTCCGGCCGGGATCAAGCCGGCGGAGCACCGGCCCCAACGCGGTCATCTGCCGGAACGCCCCGAACAGGGCGCCGGAGAAGAGGCCGAGCTGCCAGCCGGCGGTCAGTTGCGCCCCGAGCAGGAGCAGAAACGCCGTCTGGAAGACCGGCGTCGCCAGACCGCTGCCGAGCATCATGCCCCACACCAGGTAGATCCAGGCGAGGGGCGTGGTCACGCTCCACCGCCGGGGCACTTGCCGTTGGCGCCCGATCCGCGGCGGCGTTTTCCGCAAGCCGTAAACGAGTGCGGCCGAACCCGCCGCCAGGATGATCCACGGCCGCCACGCGGCCAGGCCCAGCAACTCGCCGATCAAGCCGGCGACACCGCCAACCATCGCCCCGGCAACTGCCGCGCCAACGACGTGCAGGAGCCAATAGGGAATGACGGCTCGCGCGCGTCCTCGACCGAGGAGACCCAGGCCTACGGCCATATTGACCGTTCACGGGGCGTGCGCGGTCAAGAACCCACAGCACGCCGCCATCACGAGCAGCGCC
>JACCYK010000165.1 GCA_013696525.1 Chloroflexia bacterium | reverse complement strand
GGTCTTCACCATCCGGTGACGGGCCGTGATTGGCAAATCAGACCAAGCCGGCAGTTGACTGTTGCTATGCCGGAAGCAACGACTTCGACGCTTCGATCATTTCGTCCGGGCTCATTACGCGCATTTGCTTGCCGACCGTGATTACGTAGCCGTCCGGATCAGCGACGGACCAATCGCGGTCGCCCCAAAACTCGTCGGTTGGCTCCTGAACGACACTCGCTCCCGCTCGCTTCGCGCGCTCGAAGAGCGCGTCGATGTCATCACTGGCCGCAACACCGACGTAAAGATTGACGCCGCGGCCAGGAGGCGACGTGTCGGCCGACGGCGGGGATTCGGTCATGGGGACGCCGACCATCAAGGCGGCGGTGCCATTTTCCAGGCCAGCATGCACCGGGGCGCCGTCTGGACCGGGGATGGCAAAGGTGACGACAAACCCCAACGCATCCTCATAGAAGCGAATCGACCGCTCTATGTTGGAGACCGTAAGGGACGGCACGAACGTTGTCAGGGCCATGGATTCTCCCTCCAGAGACGATCACCTACTCGAGACGAACGCAACCGTTGACGCGCTCATCTGTACGTACATCATAGAACGCAAGTTCTATGATGTCAATGAGTCATCGATTTTGCTGCGATGTGAGCCGCGGCGCGCGGTCGGGCGTGGTTGACACGAATGAGCGGCGCTGCTAGAGTCCGACTCAACAGAAGAGCATGAACGGCTGTGAACGAAACGAGTAGGCGCCGAACCGCCCAACAGAGCGAACCGGGGACGGTGGAAGCCCGGGGTTGCGCGGGCGCCGAATGGATTCGGGAGCCGTGCCTCAAACCATGTGCCGGTTGGCCGTGAAGTAGATGGCATCGGAATCTCCTCCGTTATCGGGAGCATCGTATCGACGTTTCGTCATCGGGCGAAGGTCCATACGTTTGAGTGGGAGCCGGCCACGGGCTGGCTCCAACAAGGGTGGCACCGCGGAGCGTGTAGACTGCACCTCCGTCCCTTCGGCGGGACGGGGGTTTTTCGTGTCTCCAAAACCCTCAGCTCCCCGGCTGGAATGGAGTCGCGGAAAGGTCGAGCAATGCTCCAAACGGCTACCGCGCGGCAGGCGGCGGTCTCACCCAGACGGGGTGAGTTGACCCCATCGCTCGACCAGGTTCGTGAGCTGGTCCGGCGTGGCGTCGGCGCCGCCACGACCGTCCCGATCTATCGGGAAACCCTGGCCGATCTCGAGACCCCGGTTTCTGCCTTTCTCAAGGTCCGGGATGCCGGACCGGCATTTCTGCTTGAGAGCATCGAGGGTGGCGAACGGCTCGCCCGCTACTCCTTCATCGGTGCCCGGCCGCTTGGCGTCCTCCGGCTCGACGGCTCCGCCGCCACCTTGACCGGCGCTGACGGCACCAAAACGAATCCGTACAGCGATCCCCTGACCTGCCTGGGAGAGATGCTCGAACCGTACCAGGCGCTCGATGTGCCAGGACTGGCGTTGCCGCGATTCGTGGGCGGCGCGGTCGGCTATCTCTCCTATGAAGCGGTCCGCTCGTTCGAGCCGCGGGTGCCGAGCGCGCCCGGGCCAGGGCTCGGGCTGCCCGATGCGATGTTCATGCTTGTCGATTCCTTGTTGGTGTTCGACCATATCGCGAGGACCACGAAGGCGGTGGCGCACGTCTCGCTCGACCGCCTGGACCACCTGGAAGCCAACTACGCGGCGGCGGCGGATCGGGTCGATGCCCTCGTGAAACTGCTGCGGGCGCCGGCGTTACCGCCGCCGCGCGGCGCCTCGCTCGCGGACTGCACGGTTGAATCGCGCCTGCGGCCGAATATGACCCGTGACTACTACGGGACGATGATCGAGCGGGCCAAGCGCTACATCACGGCGGGAGACATCTTCCAGGTCGTGCTCTCGCAACGAGTCGACGTGACGAGTCCGGCGAACCCCTTTTCCATCTATCGAGCGTTCCGGACGGTCAACCCTTCGCCATACATGTTCTACCTCGACTTCGTCGATCATCAGATCGTGGGGGCGTCGCCGGAGATGCTGGTGCGCCTCGAAGGGAGCACCCTGTCCTACCATCCCATTGCCGGCACGCGGCCGCGCGGCGCCACCCCGGAGCTCGACATCGCGCTGGCAGCGGAACTGCTGGCGGACGAAAAGGAACGGGCCGAGCACATCATGCTGGTCGACCTCGGCCGGAATGACATCGGCCGGGTCTCGAAGCCGGGCACGGTGCGGGTGCCGAACCTGATGGACATCGAGCGCTACTCCCACGTCATGCACATCGTCAGCGACGTCGAGGGTGAGATTGTCGATGGGCTGACCGGCCTCGACGCCTTGCGGGCCTGCTTTCCCGCTGGGACGGTCTCTGGGGCGCCGAAAGTGCGGGCGATGGAGATCATCGCCGAGCTCGAGCCGGATCGTCGCGGACCGTACGCCGGCGCCGTTGGCTACGTCGATTTCACGGGTGGCATCGACACGGCTATCGCGCTCCGTACCATGGTGGTCAAAGATGGCGTGGTCTCGATGCAGGCGGGCGGCGGCGTCGTCGCCGACAGCACGGCCGACGGCGAGTACGCCGAAACCTTGCACAAGATGCACGGACCAATGCGGGCCATCGAGCTGGCCGAAGAAATCGAGGCGATGGAGTCCTAGAGAGGGCGCGGCATGATCTTCTTGCTTGACAACTACGACTCGTTTACGTTCAACCTCTATCAGGCCTTGACGACGCTGGGCGCCAGCGTCGTGGTTGCCCGGAATGACCAGGTGACGGTGGATGAGGTCGCGGCGATGGCGGGCAAGCTCGAGGGGGTCGTCCTCTCGCCCGGCCCCTGCACCCCGACCGAGGCCGGGATCTCGGTGCCC
>JACCYK010000116.1 GCA_013696525.1 Chloroflexia bacterium | reverse complement strand
GCCCAGGAGCGGCCGCTGGCGATGGCGCTGACGCCGCTGGAGGACTTTGTCCGGACCAGCGTCTCCGGCATCGGCCTCCTGCTGCTGGGGACGCTGGCCGCCGTGGTCCTCGCCAACTCGCCCCTGGCGGACGGCTACGAAGCGTTCTGGAACGCCAACCTGACGATCGGGACGGCGGGGTTCGGCATCACCGAATCGTTGCGGCACTGGGTCAACGATGCCTTGATGGCCCTCTTCTTCTTTATCGTCGGGTTGGAGATCAAGCGGGAGGTCCTCGTCGGTGAGATGCGCTACCCGCGACAGGCGGCGCTGGCGATTTCGGCCGCGGTCGGCGGCGTGGCGGTGCCGGCCCTGATCTTCGCTCTGATCAACCGCGACGGCGCGGGGCTGCACGGCTGGGGCATCCCGATGGCGACCGACACCGCCTTCGCCCTCGGCATCCTGGCCCTCCTGGGGAGCCGGGTGCGGCCGATGTTGCTGGTGTTCCTGACCGCGTTCGCCATTGTCGATGACCTGCTCGCCGTCGGCGTGATCGCGATCTTTTACACGGAGACGATCTCGTGGGGGGCGCTGGCGATTGCCGGGGTGCTGGTGGCGCTGACGGTGCCAGCCCGCTCCTGGATCAACCCAAGCGAGTTTTTGCTTCGGAGCCGGCAACTGATCGATGATTTCGAGGCTGCTTGCTTTGTGGCGCCGAGCATCCTCACCAATGAGCCGCAGCAGCAGGCGACCCAATCCCTGGCGCGGCTGGCCGAGGACGTGGAAACGCCGATGACCTACTTCCAGCACCGGCTCAATCCCTGGGTCGCCTATGGCATCCTGCCGATCTTCGCCTTCGCCAATGCCGGCATCCCGCTGGTGAGCGGGCTCGGGGCGGCACTAGCGAACCCGGTGGCCTGGGGCGTGGTGGCCGGGCTGGTGATCGGCAAGCCGCTCGGGATCATCCTCTTTGCTTGGCTCGCGGTCCGGCTCGGGATCGCGAGCCTGCCGCGGGCGATCACCTGGCCGCACGTGCTGGGCGTCGGCTGGCTGGGCGGGATCGGGTTCACGATCTCACTGTTCGTGACCGAGCTGGCGTTTGAGGCGGGTCAACTGGCCGACGTGGCGCGAGTTGGGATCTTGTTCGGCTCGGTCATCGCCGGTGTGTTTGGGTACCTGGTGCTGCGGCAGTCGCTGCCGCCGCCGCGGGACGAGGCGGAGGGTTGAGTTGTCACGGTGGTGATGGGGCGATGCCGGCGCCCTCGGCAGCTAGCGCGGGGGTTTAGCCCCGCGCTGAGATCACAAACCCGGCTGAAGCCGGCTGACCCTGAGGATTTGGCTCTATTGCTTGCAAAATGGAGATTCCGGACCACCGTGAGCATCCTTCAGAATGGTTTGTGATTTCAGCGCGGGGATTTATGCCCGCGCTTGGCTTCGAGAGCAGCCGGTCATCGTCATGCCTCCGGCCGACCGCACGGGTTCGTGGGGTCAACCACGACGCCAGGCTTCCCTGGGACCTGCTGGATGGCGTGCTTGAGCCCGGCGACGAGCAGGTCGACGTCTTCTTCGTCGTTGTAGATCGAGAAGCTGGCGCGGATGATGCCGGTCAGGCCGAGGGCGTGCATCAGCGGGTGGCAGCAGTGCATGCCGGCCCGGACCGCGATGTTCTCCTGGTCGAGCACTTCCGCCACCCGGCGCGGGTCGCACCCGGCCACGCTAAAGCTGACCACGCCGGCTTGATCGGCCGCGTCGCCCGGGCCATGCAGGGTGAGGTCGGGCAGCTCGCGCAGCCGGTCCAGGGCATAGGCGGTCAGCGCCCGCTCATGCTCGCGCACGCGATCCATGCCGAGCTCGTGCAGGTAGGTGACCGCCACCCCCAGCCCGATCGCCTCACCCACCGCCGGCGTACCGGCCTCGAACTTCGCCGGCAGTTCGGCCCAGGTGGTGCCCTCGACCGTCACCTTCCTGATCATGCCGCCACCAAAGAGGAAGGGCGGCATCGCCTCCAGGAGGTCACGCCGGCCCCAGAGCACGCCGGAGCCCATCGGCGCCAGTAGCTTGTGGCCCGAGGCGGCGAAGAAGTCGCACCCCAGCGCCAGAACGTCGATGGCCAGGTGCGGCGCGCTCTGCGCCCCATCCACCACCACTGTCGCCCCCGCCGCTTTCGCGGCGCCGGTCCACCGCGCCACATCCACGATGGTGCCCAGCGCGTTCGAGACCTGGGGCAGGGCGACCAACTTCGGCCCCCGATCCAGCAACCGGGCGAAGTGGTCCTCGTCCAGCCTCCCCTCCGGGGTGACACCGACATAGGCCAGCTCGGCCCCTTGCGCCTCGGCCAGGATTTGCCACGGCACCAGGTTGGCGTGGTGATCGAGCAAGGTGACGACCATGAGATCACCGGCCGCGACCGTGTGCCGGCCCCAACTGTAGGCGACCAGGTTGAGCGC
>JACCYK010000110.1 GCA_013696525.1 Chloroflexia bacterium | reverse complement strand
GCATACGACCGACCCCGACGGAGGTGACTTCTTTCTCCGTATGGTGTTCGACCTGCCGGGCATCCGGGAGCGGATCGACTGGCTGCAAGCGGATTTTGCCGCCATCGCCGCCACCTTTGGCATGGCGACGCGCTGGGCGCTCGATGACGAGGCCCGCCGGGTCGCGATCTTCGTCTCCGGTGAGGACCATTGCTTGCTCGAGCTGCTGTGGCAGGTGCAGGCCTGCGACCTGCGGGCGGAGGTGGCGATGGTCATCAGCAATCACGCGGCGATGAACGACGTCGCGCGATCGCTCGGCATCCCGTTCCACTACGTGCCGGTGACGGCCGAAACCAAGGGCGACGCCGAAGCCCGCCAGCAGGCGCTGCTGGCGGAGGCCGGGGTTGACCTGGTGGTGCTGGCGCGGTATATGCAGATCCTGAGCCCGGCCTTCATCGCCGACTGGCAGAACCGGGCGATCAATATCCACCACTCCTTCTTGCCGGCGTTTGCCGGCGCCCGGCCGTTCGTGCAAGCCCATGACCGCGGGGTTAAGCTGATCGGCGCCACCGCCCACTACGCGAACGAGGTGCTCGATGCCGGGCCGATCATCGAGCAAGACGTGATCCGGGTCGACCACCGGCAAGAGATCGCGGACCTGCGGCGGCTGAGCCGCGCCATCGAGCGCGCCGTTCTCGCCCGCGCCGTCGGCTGGCACCTCGAGGACCGCGTCTTCGTCACCGGCCAGCGGACCGTGGTCTTTTCCTGACCATGGTGACAAGCGGAGGCAACGACAACGAGCCCGCGGGCGCGATCGTTCGCCCGCGGCTGCCAGGAACCGGGCCGCCGTGCGTGGGCGAAAGAAGTTTGTCTGAAGCGAGGCAACGGCAGGAGGAAACGCGATGCTCTTTTACTGCGCGTACACCTGGTATCCGGCGACCCGGCCGGAGCAGGTTTGGCGGCGGGTGATCGCGCAGGATGAGGCGCGGGCGAACCAGCCGGAGCGGATCCGGGGCTGGTACGACCTGGCCGGCGGCGGCGGCGGCTTCCTCCTGATCGAGACCGACGACGTGCGCGACCTGACCGCGATCCTGCGCCCGTACATGGACCTGATGGGGTTCGACGTGCGGGCCGTCAGCGAGAACCAGTACGAGCGGACGATCGCGGAAATCCGCACCGCGCTGGCCCAGATGTCCGGCGAGGAGTGAGCGTTCGGCCCTAGGTCTAGCGACCGTAGCCTGTCCTTAGTCAGCGCTTTCCTCGTCGCGTTGCGCGGCGGCGGCACACGGCATTCGCGAGCGGAGATAGCGCCACCGTCGCGCCGCCCCTTGTCACGAACGCGGTCGATCCGCGGCTATTTTGTAGGTCGGAATCGTTAAGATTTCCCATCCCATTCGACCCGTCATGCTTGCTACAAGCTCCCGAAAGTACGGCCAGACGTTCAGCGGTACATTGTGGCGGGTAAAGGAGTTGGACATCGATTCGGTAGGTTGAACAAGCGACGTATACTCAAGACCGAATGTGGCCGTAATCTCTCCCACTCGTTGTTCGTCGTCGCTCTCTACAAATCGTATGAGATACGTCTGAAAAATGACGAATCCATCCTTGACGATCTTCCATTCAGACCCGGCGTCCGCAACTTTGATCCTGAGATGCTCGGGCTGATGCGGGCCGGCGAGATTCTTCATTTCTGCGCCCGCTAGCCAGAAATGTTGAAGCTCAATGCCTTCAATGAACGTAGCATAGTCAACCGTGGCGCCATCGGCGATCGTTGCTTCCACCATCACGCCGCTACCAAGATCGGAGCGACGGGATGATGGTCGCCCTCTGCTAAATCAGCACGATCAATCGAAATGGAGGAAGTATCGACTTGAGCCGATCGGGCAGGACGACGACCTTGCGAGACGTCAAATAGCCACTGAATGCTTGCAGTATCGACCACCTGAGCCGTGCGCGGCGCACCGGAGTCGGTCAGGGCGAACGTGCGCAACCGTTCAAGTGGGACCGCTTCAAGATCGGCGACACCTTGGCCGCAAGCGGTGAGATACTTCCAAACGGTGCTGAGTTTCGTGTCCTCCGCTCCTTCAAGCCGGGCGATGGCGGATTGCTTCATGCCCAGCCGGTCCGCCACCTGCTGTTGGCTGAGGCCGGCCGCGCGCCGGGTATCCCGGAGCAGCGCGAAGGCGCTGGCGATCCAACTCTCGCGCAGATACATGATGGCGGTTTCGTCGCTCTCCAACAGCAGGTCGCGGACGAGATCATCGATCGTCCCGGTATCTCGTGCTCCGAATGCCTCGCCCTCCGATGCACTATCCTGGTCGATCATCTCGGCTTCTCCTCCCATTTCATGCGTGCTCGCTTGCAGCATCGTGCGATCACGTCGCTCGAATGGTGCTTTCCTTGCTTGTGCTCAACGTCAAGGTAAAACGCGGCAGTGTGTTCTGGAACGACGGTAACCAGACGCGAATGTCTCGGTTCACCGTCAATTGGTAGACCTTGTACGAGCGACACGCTTGCGCATCCCAAACGTGTTTGCATTGCCATGGCTTTTTCCTCAGTTCCACCAGCGGGATGTTTCGCAACCACGCTTCCTGGAACTTTTGCAACCGCGTCGCCAGCCGGACCCGGTTCGTGCTCTTCGGTTCTCCGATCTTGGCTATTGCGTCATCAAACCATTGGGTTGTCCGAAGTGGGAAGCGGTCAGCCTCATCGGCACGAGGCGAATCGGGTGGTTGTTGAACACGCCGCGTCACAACTGCCCTGAACTACAATAACATAGAAGTGATAACGTTCGTCAATTTGTGGATGAAACAAGATCTGAGGCATGGCCGATTCCTTCAATCCGCTGGACTCCTGGGTATCGCCCAGGCCGGCGATGTCCCGTCGACATTGTTTCATTGCCCCGATTCTACCAAGCGGCCAGCCAGTTGCAGGTCCGCCAATGAGTGACTAAGGTTTCCTAGACAGCGATAGTGACCCAAGGTAAGGAGAGCAACGTGCGCGGCCGGCCAGTCTTGTTGCCAGTTGCCGTGATCTTGAGCTTATTGCTTGGCTCCGCTCCCTCGCTGGCTTTGGCCCAAGACTCGGTGGGGGCCGACCCCGATCGGTCGCTGGTCGAGCTCGCGAGCGACGACTGCTCCTGGCTCAACGCCGGTGACGAGGATGTCGTGGCGCTGGTCGGGCCGGTCACCTGCGGCACGCTGGCGGTGCCGGAGAACTGGCCGGCCCCGGGGGAGCGACGGCTGGAGATCGAGTTCGTGATCCTGGAACAGACGGGCGATGACCCCGCGGCCGACCCCGTGGTCTATTTGGCGGGCGGGCCCGGCGGCAGCTCGCTCAACGGCGTGCCCTACTATGCCGAGCTCTTCGCCAGCCCGGCGACGGAAGACGAGGCGATGGCCGGCGCGGCACCGCCGGCGGCGACCCCGGTGGACGCGGAGGCTGCCGCCGCCGACGAGGTGGCGCAACTGGCCGGTCCGTTCCTGGCA
>JACCYK010000097.1 GCA_013696525.1 Chloroflexia bacterium | reverse complement strand
GTCCAGCGCCGTCGCCGACCCGACTCGACCGACTTCGACGCGATGGTAATCTCACGGAGCGCACCGTTGAACGTCGTATCGGGTAGGTAGCTGGCGCGCACGCGCTCGCCCGGTCAGAAGGTCTGTTTGGCATGATCCAGCGGCTGGCGAGGGGTCGAATCCATTACGCCTGGATTGTCGCGGCGGTGACCTTTATCACCATGCTCGGCGCCTCCGGCTTCCGCTCGACGCCGGGCGTGCTCATCATCCCGCTTGAAGAGGCATTTGGCTGGAGCCGGGCCACGATTTCGCTCGCGGTTTCGGTCAATTTGCTGCTCTTTGGCTTCATGGGGCCGTTCGCCGCGGCCCTGATGGAACGCTTCGGCATTCGCCGGGTGGTGGTCGTGGCGTTGCTGGCGATCGCGGCCGGCTCGGCCCTGACCGCGCTGATCTCGGCGCCGTGGCAGCTGATCGCGCTCTGGGGTCTGGTGGTCGGCCTGGGAACGGGGACAATGGCGGCGGTGTTGGGAGCCACGGTCGCCAATCGCTGGTTTGTCGCCCGGCGCGGGCTGGTGGTCGGCCTGCTCACGGCCGCTGGGGCCACCGGCCAATTGATCTTCCTGCCGGTGCTGGCCTGGCTGGCCACGGAGCGTGGCTGGCAGTGGGTCTCGATTGTCGTCGCCATGGGTGCCCTCTTGGTCGTGCCCCTGGTGGTGGTCTTCATGCGCGGCCGGCCCAGTGATGTCGGCCTCCTCCCCTATGGCGCAACCAAGGTCGAGCCGCTACCCGCGGTGACCGGCAACCCGATCGCCAACGCCTTTCGCGGGCTGGCGCTGGCCTCGGGCTCACGCAACTTCTGGCTCCTGGCGGCGGGGTTCTTTATCTGCGGGGCCAGCACCAACGGGCTGATCGGCACCCATCTGATCCCGGCGGCGATGGATCACGGCATGGTCGCGGTGGCGGCGGCGAGCATGCTGGCGGTGATCGGCATCTTCGACATTATCGGCACCACGCTCTCCGGCTGGCTGACCGATCGTTGGGATAGCCGCAAGCTGCTGTTCATGTACTACGGGTTGCGCGGCTTGTCGCTGCTCTTCCTGCCGGCGGCGTTTGGCTCGCCCAATTTCGGGTTGATCCTCTTCATCGTCTTCTACGGGCTGGATTGGATCGCGACGGTGCCGCCGACGGTGGCGCTGACGGCGGATAGCTTCGGCCGGGCCAACGCCACGATCGTCTTTGGCTGGATCTTCGCCTCGCACATGGTGGGCGCCGCGGCCGCCGCCTCCGCCGCCGGGGCGATCCGGACCTGGTTTGGCGACTACCAGATGGCCTTCATCGGGGCCGGCCTGCTCTGCCTGCTGGCCGCGTACCTGTCGCTCCAGATCCGCCCCGGCCTCGATTCGGGTCGCGCGACGGAACCCATGATCCCGCTCGACCCACGCGGCCCGTTGGTCCAGGGTTCGGTGGCGGGCAGGCGGTAGCCCTCGACCAGTTGGCAGCGCCGCCAGCCCGCGGGCGCCAACTCACTGACCTGCCAACATCCCCACGACGGGAGCGAATAGCCCGCGGTGCTCTTCAACCAGCGTATTGAGCACGATGTAGGAGAAGCCGTACTCGTCACGCCGTTGGCGAAGGTCGTCCGCCATCTGCTCCGGGGTGCCGATCAGGACGTGAGGGGAGGCGAGGACATCCTCCGCCGTCAGCCCCGGCAGCGCATCCGCGTGCCGCCGCGCCGCGCTGATGCGATCGTCGGTGATCTCAAAGACGAAAATGAGGATATTGAGCTCGGGGAGGCGTGATGCGCCGTCACTGGCCTCGCGCACCCAGCCCAGCTTGCGGCGGACGGCCCCGGCCGTGATGTCCAGCACGTCGAGGCCGCCCTCCGGCAGCGCCTTGGCGCCGAACCCCACGATATCCGCGTCGCGGGCCGCGAACGAGAGCAGGCGCTTCCCGCCGCCACCGATGTAGAGCGGCGGATGTGGCTGCTGCACGGGCTTGGGCGCCCCTTCGAGCCCGGTAATCTGGTAGTGCTTGCCGGCGAAGTCGAACGGTCCGGCGGCGGCCAACCCCTTGACCACGCGCACCGCTTCCTCCATCCGGGCGACGCGCACGGCGGGCGGATCGAAGGGAATACCCGTCATCTCGTACTCGGTTTTGAGCCACCCGGCCCCGATCCCCAGCTCGAAGCGCCCATCCGACAGCAGATCGATCGTCGCCGCCTCCTTGTAGAGGAGGGCCGGGTGCCGGAAGTCGTTGCAGAACACCCAGCTCGCCAGGCGCAGCCGCTCTGTCGCGTCGGCCGCGCACATCAGGGCCGGCACGGTCGCCAGCCGGTCCGGGAAGTGGTCGGGGATCGTGAGCGTGGAATACCCCAGCGCCTCGATCCGGCGCGCCTTTTCCACCCATTCCCGCCGCGACCCGGCGGCCGATGTCGTCACACCGAACCGAAACTGCCGGTGCTCCCCCATCGTCCGCTCCTCTTTCCGGGCGCGAGCCCAATCGCGCTTTGATGGCAGTCACCCCATCGAATCCGGCGGACCGCTGGTACGGCGTTCAGTGCTTCAATGTGAGTGATCGCGATCACCATGGTGGCTTCACCGGAAGCGAATGGCATCCGGCTACCTCACCGGAACCATCCCGTAGGAAGCTGAAACTGGCGTCGCTACGCCAATCCGCCCGCGACCGCGGTGCCATTATTCAGCCTGGTTCACCAGGCTTTCGTGCGGTCAGTCGGATGCTGGTAGCTTCCGGTGAGGCCGGCAACGGCGATCGGGCTGGCCGGTCATTTCTCCGGAGCTCGATCTAGCCGGCCGGCGCCCCCACCGGCTTCTCCACCCGAACCTTTGTCAGATGATGCGCGTACGTCGTCGACCGGCCGCGGACGGTGTCGAACAGCATCTGTTGGAGCTGGAGGCCGACCGGGCCGGGGCGGCCGTCGCCGACCGGGCGGCCGTCGATGCTGGCGATCTGGGCGATCTGGACGCCGGTGCCGCAGAAGAATGCCTCGTCGGCGATGTAGAGTTCGGAGCGATCGATCGTGCGCTCGACCGTGGGGATGCCGGCATCTTGGGCGAACTGGAAGACCGTGCGCCGGGTGATGCCCTCCAGGATATCGCCGGTGATCGGGGCGGTGATCAGGGTGCCATCGCGGACCAGGAAGAGGTTGCAGGCGCTGCCCTCCGCCACATGGCCGTGCTGATCGAGCAAGATCGCCTCGTCCGCCCCTTTCTCCTCGGCCTCGTCTTTGGCCAGCGCCGAGTTGATATAGGAGCCGGAGAGCTTGCCACGGCTGGGGATGGCGTGGTCCGGAACTCGAATCCAGGAGGAGACGATCGCTTTGACGCCGCCGGTGTCAAGATAGTCACCCAGGGTTAGCATGTAGATCGCCAGCTCGTCGTTCAGCCCCTGCAGGCGGGGCGTCAGTTGGATCGACGATTTGTAGATGAAGGGCCGGATGTAGACATCGCTGGTTGGCGCGTTCGCCTTCAAGAGGGACACGATTGTTTCGGCCAGCGACTCACGGGTGAACGGCAGCTCGGCCCGCAGTAATTTGGCCGAGTTGAGGAGGCGGCCGCAATGCTCCGGCAACCGGAAGATGTTGATCGTCTCGCCATCGGCGTCCAGGTAGCCGCGGACGCCGGCGAAGGCGCCGGTGCCGTACTGGACGGCATGCGTCCCGATGCTGATCTTCGCCTCGGCAAAGGGGACGATCCGCCCCTCGAAAAACGCGTACTCCAACATCGGGGACGCCATCGCTATCTCCTACAGGGGGAAGCCAGGTCGCCGGCGCCTCGTTTGGCCCACGCCGGAAGCGAGCGGCGGCTGGCGGCGCTCCCCGCGATGTCACCCCCGAGCCCGGCCGATGCGCGGCATTATCGCACACGACCGTCGCTCGACCGCTACCACCCACGGCACGAAGTGGTGCTGGACAATCCGAGGGAGGTCATCACTGACGCTTCACATCAAGTGAAGCCAAAGTCCTTGAGCGAAACA
>JACCYK010000089.1 GCA_013696525.1 Chloroflexia bacterium | reverse complement strand
GTGACGCGACTGACCCCGAGGTCTTTGGCGAGCAGGCGCGACGACGGCAACCGGGTGCCGGCGATGAGGTTGCCGGCGGCGATCTCGCGCCGGAGCCCCTCTCTGATTTGCTGGTAGAGCGGGACGTCGCTGCCCGCTTGGAAGGCAAAGACCACGGCTACTCCCCCTCAGGGACCGGTGCGATCATGGCTGCCACGGGCGCCTCCTGACGCACTCGATTGGCACCCTTATTGTCAATCTTAACCACCCGAAACGCTAGATCCAGTTCCCCCCGAATCTCTTAAGGCCATTGCCGCATCGCCGACCGCTCGTCGGACCCGCATCGGGGCCGATTCTGGCGACACGCGGGAACGACGACACCTGGACGGCCTGGGCGCTGGCCGCGGACGGGCTGGATACCGGAAGCGGATGAGGTCGCGCGATACCTTGCAGGCAACTCGCCAGATCCAAGCCGTCCGCCGCGCGGGAGATGATGCGGTGCTCCGGTATCGCGCGTCGGGCATGGACGGTGAAGCACGGCCGTCGTGAGTCGTGCCCCATCTCGCCGGACACTCCGCTGGCTTCCGGCCGACGACGCTCGTCTTACGACTCACGACTCACGACTCACGGCTGCTATACTTCGCAGCCCCTGGCACCACGCTGGCCCATGTGGTGCGGGTCTTTGGACCGTGCGCGGGGGGTCGCCTTGGCAATCGCTCTCCGGGCCGTCCGTTTCCGGCCGGGACGTCGAGCGACGCGCCTCCACGAGGAAGTGCGCGCGATGGATGCAACACCGCGGCCACGATCCGACGGTCGGGCGCCTACCCCTTTGGTGGCGATGGCGCTGGCCGTGGTGATGTTCTGCGCGCTGGCGCCGCCGGTGGCCGCGGTGCCGGCTCCCCCCTACTTCGGCCCGCCGCCAGGATTTACCGCTGTCGACACCAATTACCTGCGGATCGTGATTCAGAACGGCGCGGCGCTGGATGCCGCCGGCTTCGCGGTGGCCTACGGGCCCTACCTCGACCGCGGCTACGAGGAGATCACGACCCTCTTTCCCGCGCCGCCGCTCCGGCCTGAGCTTTATGTCTACGCATCACCGGCCGCGCTGGAGGCGGCGATCGCGGGTGGGCCGATGGCGGCGGAGGTTGCGCTCGCCGATCCCGGCCCGGGATCGGGTGAGATCGCGCTGGCCTTGCCTCGCTTGCAAACCCTGTCCCCGCTGGAAGCGGAGAATACGCTGCGGCAGGCGCTGGCCCGCGTCGTCGCCCGCCGCGCCGCCGGCGGCCGGCTGCCGCCCGGTTTCGAGACCGGCATCGCCCTCTACGTGGAACGGCCGGTCAGCGCCCGCATCGCCCGCGTCGCCGCCTTGCTCCAAAACGCCAACCGCCAGAACGAGCTGCCGCCCTGGACGATCTTGGCCGAACGGGCGCCGGCCGCCGTCGATCTCGCCCTTGTCACCGCTCAGGCCTATGGCGTGGTCGCGTTCCTGGTGGAACGGTACGGCCTGCAGCGCCTTAACGAGTTTGTCACCACGTTGCGCCACCAGCCCGATTGGCAGGTCGCCCTGCGGCAGGTGTATGACCGGGCGCCCGCCGAGTTGGAGGCCGAATGGCGCGAGAACCTGCCCCAATGGACGGCAAACGGCTGGCAAACCAATCTCTTCGCCGCCTTCGACCTGCAACCGGCGCGGGATCTCCTGGCCGGTTCCCACTACGCCGCCGCCAAGGCCGAGCTCGGCAGCTCGTTGCGACTCTTCACCGAGCTGGGGGATGTAGCGCGGCAGACCGAAACGGAAGCGCTGATGCGGCAGAGCGACACCGGGCTGCAGGCCGAGTCGCTGATGACGCAGATTCAAGCCACGCTGGAAGCGCACTCCTACCCGCGGGCGCGGGAGCTGATCGAGCAGGCCCGCTCCCAATTCGCCCAATTGCCCTCCACCCAACGGGTCGACGACCTGCTGACCGGCTACGCTCGGATTGCCGCCGCCGGTCACCAAGCGACGGTTGACCTGGAGGTCGCCCGGCGGTTGGCGCCGGTGTGGACCGACTACCCGGAAGCCCGCGCCGCCGCCCTCGCGGCGGGGGTCGCGGCCGCCGGCCTCGGCGACCAGACAGTGACCGACCAAGCCCGCGCCATCTTGGACGAGATTGATTCGCGGCAACGCCGGATCGTCTTGCTCCTGGTCGCGCTGGCGATCATGACCTTTGCCTGGCTCGGGTTCTGGCGCTGGTCGCGCGGCCCAGCCGGGCTCGATTGGAGATAAGCGGAGCACCCATGGCTGACATCGTCGCCGCGCGACCAGCGCC
>JACCYK010000069.1 GCA_013696525.1 Chloroflexia bacterium | reverse complement strand
GCAGCAGCGGAATCGTGAACATGTCCGGCGTGCTGAGGAAGATGTTGGGGGTGAAGAAGTTGTTCCACTGCGCCAGGAAGCTGAAGATCGCCAGCGCCGCCAGCGGCGCCTTGATCAGCGGCAGGATAATCTGCCAGTAGATTCGCCAGCGGCTGGCGCCGTCGAGAATGGCCGCTTCTTCAAGCTCTTCCGGCAAGCCTTTGATGAACTGTCGCAAGAGAAAGACGCCGAAGGCGCTGAAGAGGCCGGACGGAACGATCAGGGCCCAGTGGGTATCGAGCCAGCCGAGGTCCCGCATGATGAGATAGGTGGGGATGATGGTGACCTGTTGCGGAATCATCAGCGTGGCCAGAAACAGGATGAAGACCGGTTCGCGAAAGGGGAATTTGATCCGGGCGAAGGCATAGCCGGCCATGGAACAGGTCAGGAGCTGGCTGGTGACGACGACCGCGGCGATATAGAAGCTGTTCCAGTAGGCGCGTCCGAACGGCAGCGCGTTGAACGAATCCGGGTAGTTTGACCAGACGGCGGGATCGGGAATCCAGGTCGGCGGGATGGTGAAGACCTGGGAAAAGCTCTTCAGGGACGTGCCGATCATCCAGAGGAAGGGCACGATCATGGTCAGGGCGCCGAGGATCAGCACCAGATGGAGTAACACCGTGCCCAGGTGCTGACGCGGCCACGCTTTACCGGCGGCGTCGGTCGCGGCCTGCTGGCGCATGGTGGAAGCCGAGGTTGCCATGGACCCTCCCCGTTGTACCCCGCCCTCGCCTGGCGGAAATCGCCTCACGCGTCGTAATGCACCCAGCGCCGCTGCCCCCAGAATTGCAGCAACGTCAGCGCCATGATGAGGACAAAGAGGACCACCGCCGTCGCCGCGCTGACGCCGAAGGTGAAGTTGACGAAGGCCAGGTCATAGATATGGAACACCATCGTCGTGCTTGCCGATCCCGGCCCGCCGCCGGTCATCACGTAGATCAGGTCGAACACCTGGAAGGAGGCGATGATGGAGATGATGGTGACAAAAAACGTGGTGGGGGAGAGCAGGGGCAAGGTGATGTTCCAGAACTGCCACCACTTCGACGCCCCATCGACCTGGGCGGCCTCGAGATAGGTGGGGGAAATGCCCTGGAGCCCGGCGAGGAAGATCACCATGTTGAACCCGAGCCCGGCCCAAATCGCCACCAGGGCCACCGCGGGAATGACCCAGGTGGTATTCACCAGCCAGTTCGGCGGATCGAGCCCAAACTGTTGCCGCAGGAACACGTTGATCAGCCCGAAGTCGCCATTGAGCATCCACAGCCAGACCATCGAGATGGCCACCGAGCTGGTAATGGCGGGCAGAAAGAAGATCGTGCGGTAGATCGTCTTCCCTCTGACATGGTTGAGCGCCAGGGCCAGCAGCAGTGACAAGATCACGCTGCCGGGCACGGCGATCAAGGTGTAGAAAAAGGTGTGAATCAGGGCGTCATGGAACTCGGGATTCGCGAACTGGTCGCTGAAATTCATCAGCCCGATGAACTCCCGGGCTCCCAGTCCATCCCATTCCATGACGCTCAAGGCGAACGCGTAGACCACGGGAATGAGGGAAAACACGACCAGGCCGAGCACCTGGGGGGCGATGAAGAACAGCCCCCACAGGGCGTCGCGTCGCTGCCGGCGGGACGCGAGGAGACCACGCGTTGCCCGGTGCCCGACCACGTCACCCGGACTCGGCTGGACGACCGAGGTAGCCATTTTCGCTGCCCCCTCGGGGGAGACGCATCGTGTCTCCCCCTGACCCGCCGACATCCGCTCGTCAGCGCCACCCAAGAGCTTTAGCCAGCGTTCTCCTCGATCATGGTGTTCGCGGTGGTCGCTACCTCATCCAGGGCGGCCTGGACATCGCCCCCATCCAACCAGAGGGTGGAGAACAGGTCGTTGATTCTGGTCGAGAGGCCCGGGGTGCCGGCTTCTTCGCGAAGAGGGCCGTAGCCGATGTCGCGGGCATCCAGGAAGTATTGCTTGTGCTCTGGCTCGTCGTCGGAGAGCACCACTTCCTCGACCCCCTCGATGGAGGGCACCGCGTTGCCGCCCGTGTCGAGCCGCGCCGCCTGCCCGTCCGGGGAGACAAAATGCGTGTAGAAGACGAACGCCTGGTCCGGATTGGACAGCGCCGCATTCATCATCCAATAGGCGACCGCCACGCCGGAGGGCTCGATCGTGTTTCCGGTGTTGGTCGGGTAGGGGACGATGTCGTAATCCAGGTTGTCATTTTGGCGGAAAAGCGGCAGCCCCCAGCGGCCCAGGGAGACGAAGGCCAATTGGCCCGACATGAACATGGCGTCATCGCCCTGGCCCTCGGGCAGGCTGCCGGAGAAGAGGATCTTCTCGGCCGCGATGTTATCGGCGAGCCACTGGAAGGCTTCCATTGATTGCGGGTCTTCGTTCGCCACGAACCGGCCATCGGCATAGATGGCGCCGCCGTTGTTGGTGACCCAACTGTAGCGGAGCGCCCACCAGTCCGCCAGTACGAGGCCCCGCTTCCCCGTCTCGGTCACCGCATCGAGCATCGACTGAAAGGTGTCCCAGTTCCAGTTCCCCGCCTCGTAGATGTCCGCCGGCATGTCGGTAAAGCCGGCTTCCTGGAGGATGGTCTTGTTGTACCAGAGGACCAGCGGGTTGCAGTCCACCGGGACGCCGTAGAGGCGGCCATCCGGCGTTTCCGCCGGGCCCCAGAGATCCCCCGCGAACTGCTCGGGGCGGGACTGGCTGGCATCGCTCGAAAGCAGCTCGGTGAGATCGGCCACGACGTCGTTCTCGATGAGCAAGGAAACCTGGCCATCTCCCACGTAAAACAGATCGGGCGCGGTGCCGCCGTTCAACGTGGTCAGCAGCCTGGCGTCGTAGCCATCGGTCGGCACCGGATTGTAGACAGCCACAATTTCGGACTGCGACGCGTTGAACGCATCGGTGAACTCCCGCAGGTTGGCCACTTCGCCGGTGTTGCCCCACGAGGTCCAGGTCACCTCGACGCCGTCCTGGGCGCCCACCACCGGCACCCGGAGCGCCCCGAACGAGCCAGCGGCGGCCAGGGCCGAGGCCCCGACCACTTGGCGCCGCGTCATGCGGCTGGAGGACAGGTGGATTTCAGGCATTCGTTGAGTCATGTGATGCTCCTTCGACCGAGAACGCAACGACCGACGACTCGTGACCACGTTCAATCCTGAACAGCCGCTCTCCTCAGGCCTACCCTCCACTCACGCCGCGTGGCCCAACCAAGCGGACGTGACCTTCACGTCCGAGAACCCGCGGACCCGGCCCTCGTCAACCTCAGTTCTCAGACCAACTGGCCCGACTGGTCCAACCACCGAATGAGCAGTATGCTAGCGGAGGCGGTTCACAGCGTCAAGCGAGGCCGTGGTTTGGGCAACGGATGCGCGTCGGCACTTGATCGAGCGATGGAGCGCGGGTCACGGCCGCGGTAATGCCCTGGGCGCCGCCCGAGCGCGGCCGGGCGAAGCAGCAAGCCCGCTGGCCAAGGGGCCAGATGCCGGACGCGGAGCGGGAGGAGGCCGTACTTCCCCCTCGCGCCAGCCAAGGAACACACCACCGCCCCCGGCGCGATTCGCGCCGGGGGCGGTGTGTGATCACGACCAAGGGTCGTGGCGGGGATTAGCGGCCCCAGGTGAGGCGGTTGGCGGCCGTCTCGAACTGGCGCAGGTCTCGGCGGGCCTCGTCGGCGGTCGGGTAGCCGGCGCCAGACTGCACCAGGTCGCCGTAATAGCGGTCAAAGCGGGAGCTCGAGCCCCAGTTGGCGCGGTCGAAAATGGTTCGGAGCAGCTTCATCTCGGTTCCTGTTCTTTTTTTGGAAGGGGCCGCGTGGCACCCTTCTCAACTCACTGACGC
Organism: Chloroflexia bacterium; assembly: GCA_013696525.1. Classification (GTDB taxonomy): domain Bacteria; phylum Chloroflexota; class Chloroflexia; order Thermomicrobiales; family UBA6265; genus JACCYK01. Next base: position 979 of record JACCYK010000069.1, on the reverse strand, counting down.
AAGTATATCACATTATCTCGATATGCGCATGAAAGGAATATTATACCGTCGCCAGCCGGCACCAAGCTAGGTCGGCACACACGGCGCCCCGAACCAATCCTGATCCGGGGCGCCGCGTGGTACTCGTTCGGCTTCGCCTTGTTCGCGTTATTCCTCCGCGGGATGGTCGGGAAAGTCCACCACGGTGCGGCCCAGCGGCAAAGCGTCGAGCCGCGGACCTGTCTCCACGGTATCGAGGGGCACGGGCGTGCCATTCTCAGACAGCGCGATCAGCTCGGGAATGGGTGGCGTCTCGCCAACGAGATCGAACTCGTCGAACACGTACGGCATGCCATCCGCCACGAGCGCCGATGGCGCGCTCATCACGTGGAAATGGAGGTGGGGACCGGTGGAGGAGCCTGAATTGCCCAGTGCTCCGAGCCCGTCGCCCCGCCGCACCACGTCACCCGCCCGCACCGTGACGCTCCCCGCCCGGAGGTGAGCATAAAACGCGTAACGGCCATCGCCGAGATCGATGATGACGTGGTTGCCGTTGGCACTCTCCAGGGTCACGCCGGTGGGAGCATTCGGGACCTGGTCGGGGAACTGGTCCACCGCGGCCACGACCGTGCCCGCGGCGACCGCGATCACCGGCTGGCCAAAGCTTGGGTAGCTCTCGTTGAGTGACGGATCGCCGGCTACCAAGCGATCCTCAGCGTCGAGCCGGTTAAAGTCGATCGCGAAGCGCTGGGCGAGGTACAGTCCGCCGTTGATCGGCTGGAAGGCACGTCGATGCGGACCGTCGCAGCAACTCCCCACGCCGGCCCACCCCGGCCCGAGCTACGGCGGGCCGAGCACAACCGGCGGCCGGAGGTCAACGTCCACCGCGTCGCCAATGAACGCGATCGACCCCGGTACGGGGAGTTCGGGCGGAACGGTGGTGGTGATCCGGTGCGCGACGGCGGCCGGCAGGTCGTCAGGGCCGGCGAAGGGCAGGTCG
>JACCYK010000052.1 GCA_013696525.1 Chloroflexia bacterium | reverse complement strand
GCTCGTGGCCGGCGGCGGTGAGGGCGATTTCGTAGTCCGCTTTTGTTTCCTCGGCGATGGCTGCCTGCGCTTCGTTGGTGTAGTAGATCGCGGAGCGGTACTGGGTGCCGACATCGTTGCCCTGGCGCATGCCCTGGGTCGGATTGTGCGATTCCCAGAAGACTTTCAGGAGGTCTCGATACGACAGTTGGGCGGGATCGAAGACCACCAGGACGACTTCGGTGTGGCCGGTCTTGGCCGAGCAGACTTCCTCGTAGGTCGGGTTCGGGCTGATGCCACCGGCGTAGCCGGCCGCCGTGGTGTAGACGCCGGGCGTCTGCCAGAAGATGCGCTCCGCTCCCCAGAAGCAGCCGAGGCCGAAGATCGCCGTTTCGAGGTGATCCGGGAAGGGAGGCTTGATTGGGGTGCCGAGCACCTCGTGGCGATCGGGAACCGGGAACGCGGGATCGGGCCGGCCGGGAAGCGCGTCCGCGGCGGAGACCATTTGGGTCTTGGCGCGGCCGAACAGCGATTGCAACACGTCATCCTCCTGGGTAGAAAGCGGCATTCGATCGACTGGTGGCTCGAACGCCGGAGTAGGCGCTCATCGTCGATCAACCGTACCATGATCTGGCGCCTTCGGCGGCGGATTTCGATGACCGACCTTCGGCTACGGACTTCTCGCCGCGTCGGCGTCGTCGTTGACAATGCGACCGGTCGCCAGCGACGAATTCCGGTCTGATACACTCCCACCGCGATTTGCATGCCCGCGGTGAGCGTGAGCCGTGTGCGTGTGGTCCGGGATCGCGGGAGTACCTGCCAATGGAGCGTTCAGACGCCGCGACGGACGAGCCACGACGGTCGCCGAACGCGAATGCCGTCACCGAATCGACCCCTGATCTGGCTGCCGAGTTGGCGGCGGCACGAGAGCGTCTGGCCTTCTATGAGTCATTCGACGCGCTGATTCAGGAGAATGTTCGTCAATCCGGCACATTGCTTCGTCAAGTTGCGGCCGAGCGGGAAGCGGTCGAGGCGCGATTGGGCGCGATGCGGTCGGAGATCGATGAGCGACTGGCTGAGCAGCGCGTGGTGCTCGCGGACCTCGCTGGCGGGCTGAGTGACCTGGAGACCAACCTGGGCTCGCTAAGCTCTCGGGTGAATGACTCGCTGGCGAGTCTTTCAGCGGCGGCAACGCGCGAACCACTCCAAGCCGCGCCCGGGATCGATCACCACTTCGGGAACGATGCCGCCGACGCGCCATCTGACGGCATTTTGTATCAGCCTGAGGCGCCTAGGTCGACTGACAGAGGCGTCGATGCCCCGGAGTTTCAGTTCCTGGCGCCAAATGCCCACTTTCCATCCAGCGCGGTGCTTCCGGCCGTGATCACGGACCCAGTCGCGGGCGACCAAATTGGGCTGACGGGCTCACCAGGTCTCATCATTGGCGCGGAGAACAAGGACGCCGAAGCACCGCCGGCGGCGCGACGGATCGACGTGATCATTCATGGCGTGCCGAAGGCGGCAACCGCGCTCTCGATCCAGCGGCACCTACAGGAGCTGGCCGCGGTGGAGGTGGTCGAGGTCCGCGAGTATGTCTCCGGGGTGTTGCGGTTTCAGGTCATGGCGACGGATTTGGGGCCGGAGGATCTGATGCGGTGGGAAGGCGGCGACGGTATGCAAACGATCACCGCTCACCAGCATGTGGTCGAGCTCAAATTGGCGACTACCGAGACATGCTGACCGGGAGACGACGGCTCCATCTGATCGCGGCGCGACACTGATGCCAAACGGGTGCCGCTGACGATGGGCCGGCACTATCGGGCGACGCCCGCGGGCCTTATCCGGAATAACGATGTCCACGACCTGTTCGAGCGGTTCCTCGTCTCGGCCGCGGCCGCCTTGCTCGGGATTCGGATTTACCTGGCGGTGGCAAACTATCCCCAACTCGGTGGAGATGGGCTTCATATTGCCCACATGCTCTGGGGCGGCCTGCTGATGTTGGTCGCTTTGGTCCTGCTCCTCGCCTTTCTCGGCGGCCGCGTCCGCGGCGCGGCGGCGATCATCGGCGGCCTCGGCTTCGGTACGTTCATCGACGAGCTCGGTAAGTTCCTGACGAGCGACAACGACTATTTCTTCCGGCCCACGATCGCGATCATCTACGCGATCTTCGGGGTGCTCTATCTCGTGTTCCAGGCCATCAGCGATCGCGGTTCCCGCTCCGCCGCCGCCACCTTGGCTCGCGCCCTGGACGCGACGACCACGGCGGCGCTGTCGGGGTTTTCGGTTCAGGATCGCCAACGCGCCTTGCGGCTGCTGGCCGAGACGAATCGGGCCGATCCCGTGGTCCGGTCGCTTCAAGACGGCCTGTTGCAGGTTGAGGCCCGGCCCGATGTCGGCCCAATCCTTGTCCCGCGGATCGCGGCCAATGCGCGTGATCGCTACGATCGCGTGATCGAGACCAATTGGTTCCTGGCGGTGGTCGTGGTCGTGATGACGGTCTTGGCCGCAACCGGGATCGGAAGCGTTGTGCTTGAGATCGTGCGTGACCCGGGGTTCTCGGCCGGCGATCTATCGTTGTCGCTCGGGGACTTCATGAAGCTCGGTACCGACATCCTAACGAATGTCTGCATTGTGATCGGGTTTGTCGCGTGGCACCGGTCTCGGCTAGTGGCCTACGAGTGGTTCAAGCGAGCGGTCTTGGTGTCGCTGCTGCTCGTCCAGTTCTTTTCGTTCTATGAAGCGGAGCTAACGGCGGCGTGGGGCTTGTTGTTCAACCTGGTCCTGCTAGCGGCGCTGAACTTCGCGATCCGAAGGGAGCGGACCCTGCCGGAAGGAGCGCGGGCCGAGACCGTACCGGCCGGGTGACGATGGCGGACTAACTCGATCAGGCGATGGGCCGGCGCCGCTCGCCGAACACGGCGACGAACATGAAGCTCAGATCCTCGGTGCCGGGGGCAAGGGCGGCCGTGACGCGGTCATCGAGCGAGGTCGAGCCGACGGCGCCAAGGTCGAGGGCGTGGGCCGCCAGTTGGAGCTTGGCGCCGGCGATCGCCGCTTCAAGCTGAGCGACCCGATAGCCACGATTGCCGAAGCGACGCAGCGCCCGGTCGAGGTCCGCCATCTCATACACGTTGACGTGCGTTTCTCCCGCGTACTCCTGGAAGCAAGCAAGCTCGAAGGCAAGGGTCGAGACGTCACCCGCTTGGATCAGCGTCAGCGACGACGCATCGGCACTCACGGCGTAATTGCCGGGGTCGATCTCGTCGACTCGATTGACGAGAAGATACCGGCTGGTCAACGCCGCGTCGTCAGTCTTCGTGCCGTCGAAGCGGACGGCACGGCCGGAGCGTTCCAGGACCGTGGAGAAGGTAGCAAACGAAAGGGCCGTGGCCGTATCGTACTTGCGGAAGGAGCGACGGCGATCGATCACGTCGTCAATCGTTTCAGCCGGCACCTGGCCGGCGGGGATCGGCCGCAATGGGATCGCGCCGGTATGCCCCCCGCCGGCGGATGGTTCGAGCGACGGTTCGCGCCACGTCGCGACCTCGGCCGGGGACGCCAGGGATGACGCCGCGTGCATCGCCCCAATTTCCGGGAACTCGATCTCCCCGGCAGAGATCGGCTCAGTTTCGAGCGCGAGCGGCGGAACCGGAAGCGACCCCGGTGCCCGGGCGGCGGTCCGCCCCCATGCAACGAGAGAGATCGCCGCTTCGCGTTCGCCATCAACCCCAAGGAGAGCATTGATGTCCGCGTCGACGAATCCCAGAACGGGCCGGGCGGGGAGCTGGCTATCCGCGGCGACGGCGAGCAAGTTTCCGAGGACCGTACCGGTCTCCCAGTAAACATGCCGGTAGGCGCGGGCCTGGTAGCGCCAAGCATTGCGCCAGAAGGTGCTCGTGGTGACGATGATGGCCGGAGCCATGACGATGGCGGGCTCTTGTCCGGTCGCGATGTTCATGGCGTCACGGTAATCGCCGCCGCGCAACGTGCGTAGGGCGTGGTCGATCACGCGGGCGCGATCGCCCGCAATGCTCGATGCTGGGCCACAGGCTATGTGCCCTGAAGCGAGGTGGCGGCATCTGGAACGGACTCCGAGCGTGGACGGCAGGGCCAGGAACACTCGGGACACGTTCCGCGTGGTAAGCGTCCGGGCGGCGGGTCCGCCCCTTGGGGGCGCGGCGGACGCGCCGCGGGCGGCAGCGGCGAGAGTGACCTACTGACCTACTGTTGGATCGCTTCGATGTCGAGCGAGATCTTGACGTTGTCGCTGACCATGACGCCGCCGCCTTCGAGGGCGGCGTTCCAGTTGACGCCAAAGTCCTTGCGGCTGATCTCCGTCGTTGCGCTGAAGCTGGCGACATGCTGGCCCCAGGGGCTGACGGCCACGCCGTTGAAGGTCGTGTCAAGCAGGACTTCTTTGGTCACGCCGCGAATGGTCAGGTTGCCGAAGACGTTGTAGTCGTCGCCGCGACGGGGCTCGATCCGGGTGCTGGCAAAGGTGATTTGCGGATCGTCGCCAGCACCAAAGAAGTCGTTCGATCGCAAGTGCTCATCGCGTTTCGCGTCTCGGGTATCGACGCTATCGGCATCAATACTGACGCGGACCGAGCCAGCGGAGGGGTCGGCCGGGTCAAAGGTCAGCTCGCCATCAAATGAGGTAAAGCGGCCTCTGGCGGTCGCGACTACGAGGTGCTTAACGGAGAACTCAACGAACGAGTGCGCGGTATCGACCTGGTAGGTGGCGGCCCTGGTCTGAACGGCGGCTTCTGCCATGATTTGCCTGCTCCTCTTGTAACTCCGAACAACCAAAGATGTCCGGGACCGAGCCGGCTTGACGGGTGGTGAGCCCGGCCGGACCCTTATGGCGGAAGGTAAGTAAATTACTTCCGATAAGTTACTATAGCAAGGGAAGCTTATGCTTGTCAATGGCTTGGCGGTGCGCAATAATGCGTCAACGAACCCGCTCAGGCCGTGGCTACGAGTCTGTACCCCCGAGGGGTTCTTTACCGTGAGGATTCATGCAAGACGTCTCATTTTGTCCACAGTTTCACCATGCGGTCGAGCTGATTGGGCGGCGCTGGACCGGGGTCATCCTGCGCTCTCTGATGGGTGGCGCGGTGCGCTTCAGTGACGTGAGCGCGTCGATCCCGGGACTGAGCGACCGCTTGCTTTCAGAGCGGCTCAAAGAGCTGGAGAGCGAAGGGATTGTCCAGCGCTCGGTCTACCCGGACACCCCGGTGCGGATCGAGTATCGCTTAACGGAAAAAGGGCTGGCCTTGAGCGTGGCGATCGCCGACATCGCTACCTGGGCGGAACGGTGGGGCGCCCAAGCGGAGGACGATGCCGCCAACCGAGCCGGGGTTGCGAGCGAAGCGGAGTCCGAGGACGCTGGCGTGTCGCGGCAAACGGCGGCCCTTTCCCTTCGGTCCTGAATTTGAGACAATGCGACGGTGGTGCCCGCCGGGCCGGCGATTGCTCTTGCCCTGGCGGGACCGCGAGCGGGTGATGGAGAGGGGAGCGAACCATGGAAGTTTATTCGAATCTCGGG
>JACCYK010000028.1 GCA_013696525.1 Chloroflexia bacterium | reverse complement strand
GCCAGGCGGTGAGGAGCCGGTGCCAGCAGGCGGTGAAACGGGTGATCGTCGCTTGCAGGCGGGGTGGGCTGAGCAGGCGCGAGGCGGGGGGTGGCCAGTTGCCGAGGCGCCGGGGCGGCCAGCGCTTGGGGTCGAAGCCTGGATATTCGCCGGTACCCAGCGGCTCCCCTTCGGGATAGCTCAGGACGACGACGCGGGGCGGGGCGTAGAGGCCGCGCCGGCCCGCGTTGTCCAGGGCGACCAGGGGGAGCGGCACCTCGACCCGGCCCGGATAGCCGGCCGAGGGGACCGGGAAGCGGGGCAGGCTGCCGGGGTGGTGGGGGCCATTGTCGCGGGCGAATGCCAACGCCGTTTCCAGGAGCCGGTCGAAGTCGACCGCCGCCGCGCCGGCGCCCGGTGCGGCGCCGAAGAACGAGGCGATGTCGAACGGCACCGTGATCTCGCCCAGTGATGCGGCGCGAACGGTGATGTGGTCTTGCGGCGCGTTGTGCCGGAGGCGAAGGGTTTGCGAGACGATTTCCCACTCGCCGTCCGGCGGCGGGTAGGCGCGAAAGAAGGCGTGTTCCTCGGCCACGGAATCGGCGCGGTAGGTCTCCGTGGCGCGCGGCGGGAAGGGCGGCGCGGGCGGTGGCTCAGGTGGCATCGTGATCGCTCTGGCGGGGGCCGCCGCTTGCCGCGGGGTGCGGAGCCTGGGCCCTCCGGTTGGCCTCGCCGAGGGCGAGCAGGGCGTCGAGCTGGCGAGTGAAGGTGCCGGGGCCGGGGATGTCGTTCCGGCCATCCATCGCCCGGCTGAGGCGGACCATGCCGGCCTCGGGGTCGTAGAGAAAGCCGAACCGCTGCCGGGCGTCGTCCGGTACCACGGTCGCCAGGGCGGGCCAATCGACGCCGAGGCGTTGTTCCAGCCCCGGATCACCCTCGAAGGTCCGCACCGGCGCCGGTTGGTTTTTCTCCGGCAGTGAGGACCACTCCCACGGCTCGCCGCCGGCGGCATCGACGATCTCGACGTTGAACAGGCGGCCCATGCCGCCTTGGGCGCCAACCATCCTGGCATAGGCGAGCTGGCCCCGGTAGCGGCCGGAGACGGTCGCCTCCTCGATGTCGGCCTCGCCGTCGATGACCGCCGCCAGTGGGGTGAGCCGGGCTTGGAGGTCGGCTTTGGCCCGGCGATTGAACGTCGCCGCCAGGTAGGCGGTGCCGGCCAGCGAGAGCAGGACGATGGCGCACATCGCCAGCCCAAACGCGAGATAGGGATCCAACGTGCTCGGTCTCCTTCAACGGGCGGGCGCTCACCGCGGACGCACCATCGGCCGCGCCCGCGGGGCAACCGTTCTATTGTAGAAGGGCTGGCAAGCACCGCTCCAGGCTCGCGCCGTCCATGGACGGATTGGGCCGTACAATGGGCGCGGCGGGTTGGGCGGAGCGGGGGCGGGGGAGAGCGGATTGGGATCACCGCGGGGCGGGTTGACGTGGCATTTCGGGATGGGGCGGGAGCTAGGTTTTGTCTTCTGGGCGATGGTCTGCGTGGAGGCGGCGTTTGGCTCCTACATGGCGATCTGGCCGCTCTGGATCCAGGCGTTGGGGGCGCCGATCGCGATCGTCGGCCTGGTGCTTGGCTCGCAAGGATTGCTGCGGCCGCTGACGCTGGGGCCGTCGGCGGCACTGGCCGAACGGTTCGAGGCCCGGACCCTGATCTCCATTGCCCGGGCGATCACTGGTATTGGCTTGATCACGGCGGCCCTGGCGACGCACTGGACCCAGCTCTTTATCTTCGTGGTGGCCGCCGCGATCGGCGAGCTGGCGTTCCCGCTGACCCAATCGCATTTGGCGGCCCATGCCGGCGAGCAACGGGTGCGCGCCTTTACCCTGGTGTTCAACGTGGGGCCGGCGGCGGCGCTGGGGCTGGCGCCGCTGTTGTCGGGCGGGCTGGTCGCGATCCGCGGGATGCAGGCGGCCTTCCTGGTCGCCGCCTTCTGGACCACGCTCTCGATCGTCTTCTTTACCCGCCTCTCCCCTAGCCGGGACCGCGTCGCGAGCGCCGGAAGCGCGCGTTCGACCTATCGGGAGGCGCTGCGGCAGCCGGGGGTGCGGCCGCTGATCTCCTTGCAGTTCACGACGATCTTTGTCCTGGCCCTGGGGATCTCGTTGATCCCGACCTTCTTGGCGGACGAGCGGGCGATGGACCCGGCGACGATCACGATCCTGGGCTCGGTGGCCGCGATCGGCTCGGTCTCGTTCGGCCTGATCGTGACCCGGATGACGGCCTTGCAGCGGGCGCCGCTGGTCGCGATCGCGATCGCGGTCGGGCTGGTGGTGGCGACGATGAGCATCATCGCCGGCAGTCAACTGGTCTGGCTGATCGTGATCGCCTTCCTGGGCCGGGGCGGGCTTTTCTCGGCGTGGGGGCTGTTCATCGCGGCGGCGAGCGAGATCATTTCCGAACGTCACCGGGCCCGGATGTTCGCGGCGTGCGAGATGGCCGGCGGGATGGCGTTCAGCTTCGCGCCAATTCTGGCGGGCGTGCTCTACACGGTCCGGCCCGACCTG
>JACCYK010000014.1 GCA_013696525.1 Chloroflexia bacterium | reverse complement strand
GCTCGCAGCGGCGGCCGCACCAGGACTGCCGGTGGCGCTCGCCCTAGAGGCTACCCCCGCCGTCGCCTCCCCCGTGGCGACCGGCCCGGCGAACACGGCGATCATCGTCTCGGCCACGAACGCGCCGCGCCCCGTGCCCGGTAGCGACGGCATGGTCCACCTCGACTACGACCTCCTGGTGACGAACGCCTTCGCCGGCGCGGTGACGCTGAGCGAGATCGCGGTCGAGGCGCCGGACGGCTCGGTGCTGCTGCGGCTGGCCGGGGATGAGCTGGTCGCCGCGACCCAGCCCCTGCTCGGTGGTACGCCGACGGATTCGATCCCCGCCTCGGGCGCGGTCGCCGTGGTCATGGATGTGGTCGTGCCGCTGGACAAGGTGCCGGCAGCCGTGCACAACCGGATCGCCTACGACCTCGCCCCCGGCACCCACGCCACCGCGACGTTCGCCCGGGCGGCGACCGACACCTAAGCGACGCCCGCACCGTCAAAGGCCAATCCTCCGGATTGACGACTGCCCACCAACTGGGAGAGGCTCCCTCCGCCTGATCGCGGGGGGAGCCTCGAACGACAAGCCAAATCTCGATTCTCTCGGGCCCCTCGGACCTGAGGTGCGTGTTGCACGTTCGGTCCACCGGACCTCACCAGGAGCGGTGGGCTCCGCGTTCGTGTGGCACCGTTTGCCACATCGCCCATAATTATTTGGGTCGTTGCTCAGGTCCGCACAATACCCGGGAACATTACCGGATTCCCAGAAGGCCGCGGGCAACGTCGATCGCAGCGCTCAAACCCGAGCCAAATTGATCGCCAAGTCCCGCGCTGCTGAGATCGGGGAGAAGTCGAGTATTGACAGTTCGCGCCGTGGCCTCTATGGTACGCGGCATGAACACTCGCAGCATGGCCAGTCGGACAACCGTGAGCGCCGCGGCACCAGCGTGGTCGTATTGGTACGTCTTTACGTATATGCCCCCGGCGTCGCTGGTGGGGCGGGAGGCCATGATGCGCTAATTCCGCCACAAGGACCACACGACCAGCAACGCCGGGGAGCCGAGGCCAGACGCCTCGGTTTTTTGTTTGCCCCGCCGCCCTTGACCCGATGGAACGCAACCATGGAGGGAGATTCTGATGATCGTCGCCATGACCGCCGGCGCCCCGGCCAGCGCGACCGAGGCCGTGCTGGCCGCCGCCCGTGCCGCCGGCCTTGAAGCACGCGCCATGAGTGACGGCCATGGCGGGGCCCTGGTCGGCATCCACGGCACGCTCGATGTCGAGGCGCTGCGGCTTTCCGGCATCGCCGGCATCCAGCCCAAGCACAAGCCGTACATGCTGGCCAGCCGGGAGCACCGGCCCCACGCCCCAACCGTGGTCAAGGTCGGTGACGTCCGCATCGGCGGCGGCCGGCCGGTGGTGATGGCCGGACCGTGCGTGGTCGAAGGGCGAGAGACGTTGTTGGAGACCGCGATCGCGGTCAAGGTCGCCGGCGCCGATATGCTGCGCGGGGGAGCCTTCAAGCCCCGCACGTCCCCCTACTCGTTCCAGGGACTCGGGGAAGCGGGGCTTCAGCACCTGGCCGCCGCCCGTGACGCGACCGGCCTCCCGGTCGTGACCGAGGTGATGGAGCCGGAGTCCGTCGATCTGGTCGCCAACTACGCCGACATGCTGCAGATCGGCTCTCGGAACATGGCTAACTTCCCCCTGCTGCGCCGGGCCGGGCAGACGCGGAAGCCGATCCTGCTCAAGCGGGGCTTCTCGGCCACGGTCGAGGAGTGGCTGATGAGCGCCGAGTACATCCTGGCCGCCGGCAACCCGAACGTGATCCTTTGCGAACGCGGTATCCGTGGCTTCGACCCCGCCTTCCGCTTCACCCTCGATCTCAACGCGGTGCCACTGCTGCGGGAGCTCACCCACCTGCCGGTCATCGTCGATCCTAGCCACGGCACCGGCAAACGGTCACTGGTCAGCCGGATGGCCATCGCCGGTCTCGCCGCCGGGGCGGACGGCCTGATGATCGAGGTCCACCCCGATCCCGAGGTCGCCATGTGCGACGGCTTGCAAACGATCACCCCGGCCGATCTGAGCGCGATCATCCGCTCCGGCCGCGCCCTTCAAACCGCGCTGCTGGACGCCGCGCTCGATCAGGACAAGTCGCTGGTGGAATTGCCCGTCGCGCTTTCGGCATAATAGGCAGATGAACGACCGCGCTGTTGTCCGTTTTGACGTTTTGACCGACCGGCCGCCGGCTACCCTTCTGGCCCAGCACGGCTTCATCGCCAGCGGCGAGCTGGTCCAGAGCTCACGGTGGAAGGGAGAGGGACGACCGAGGATGCGTGTCGTTCAACTCACCTGTACGTCTGATCAGGTTGCGCGGGCGGCGGTTGGCGTCTCGGCGGTGATTGTCGCCGATGGTACCTTCAACACCGCCGTCCATACCTGCTGACGAACCAGTGATCACGACCTCGCTGGACACGCCCCAACCAATCGTCCTCGGCACGGCGGGGCATGTCGATCATGGCAAATCGACGCTGGTACATG
>JACCYK010000046.1 GCA_013696525.1 Chloroflexia bacterium | reverse complement strand
ACAACCACCTGGGCGAGGCCCCGATGTTTAATCTAGGCGGCATGGCGCTGACGTCGCAGGCGATCGGGCCGAAGATTCTCTGGCTCAAACGGCACGAGCCGGAGGTCTATGCCAAGGCCGCCCACTTCATCCCCGCCTCGTCCTACCTCGTGCTCCGGCTCACCGGCGAAGCGATGATGGACGTTCACACCGCCTCCTACTACAACCCACTGTTCGACCTCCACCAAACCCGCTGGGACAGCCGATTCGCCGCTCCCATCGTCGAGATCGACCGCCTACCCCGTCTCCTCTGGTCAAATCAGATCGCGGGCGAGGTCACCCCGGCGGCGGCGGCCGAGACCGGCCTCCGCCCTGGCACCCCGGTCACCGCCGGCACGATCGACGCGGCGGCCGAAGCCCTCAGCGTCGGCGTCGTCGCCCCCGGCGACACGATGGTGATGTACGGCACGACGCTCTTCTTCATTCAGGTCACCCGCGATCCAGTGCCGGACCCACGGATGTGGTCGTGCGCCTTCTGCCTCCCCGATCTGTATGGCATCGAGGGCGGGATGGCCACCGCCGGCGCCCTGACTCGCTGGTTCCGCGACACCCTGGCGCCGGCGGAGCTGGCGCTTGAAGCCGAGGGCGGCCCGAACGCCTATGAACAGCTGGCGGCGATGGCGGCATCGGTCCCGGCCGGGGCCAACGGGCTGGTCTGCCTCCCCTATTTCGCCGGGGAGCGGACGCCGGTCAATGACCCTGAGGCGCGGGGGGTCTACGCCGGCCTCACCCTCTCCCATACCCGGGCCGATCTCTACCGGGCCAGCCTGGAAGGCACCGCCTACGGCGTCCGCCACAACCTGGAGACGATGACGGCGATGCAGGCGCCGCCGCGCCGGCTGGTGGCGGTCGGCGGCGGCGCCAAGAACCGCGCCTGGTTGCAGATCGTCTCCGACGTCACCGGGCTGCCCCAAGATGTCCCGGCGCGGACGATCGGCGCCGCCTATGGCGACGCCTTCCTCGCCGGCCTGGCGATCGGCAGCATTCCCGACCTCGCCCCGCTCCACCGGGAGTGGGTGAAGCCCGCGCTGCAACTCACGCCGAATCCGGCTTCCTCCGCCGTGTATGATGACTACTACGGTGTCTACCGGCGTCTCTATCAGGCGGCGGCGCCCGAGCTCCACGCCCTGGCCGCCTTGGGCCGGGGCAACAGTTCGTGACGTTCGCCACATAGTCCGCCATCGACGCGGCACAGCCCATGCACTGTAACAATCATGATTGCGGCGTTGCCGGCTGATTGCCCAGCGAGCAGTCGGTTTGAAGGTCGCGTTCGGCACCGCATGACTCGTCCGTCACCGGCCGGCGGAAACGGCCGTACGCGACACCGTGTCGCGAAGCAGGAGTCCACGGCCCCCCACTGTCTGGTAGGGCAATGATGTCATCACCGCGGGATCCGACAGCGATCATCCTCTTGGCGTCGATTCGGGGACACCTTCGCGCCGCCGAGTCCGTCTTGATCCTGGGCGAGGCCGACGATCCCGTCACCGCCTGTGAAGCCGCCTTGGCCGAGCTACGCGCGGCGGTCATTGAGCACGACCAATACATCCACGGCCTCAGTCACGACCTGCGTAACGCCTTGACCACGATCAGCGGCCAGGCGCAGCTCCTGGGACGCTATCTCGCCAAGGGCACCCTCGACCCCGCCCGCGTCCAGATCGCCGTTGAACGGATCGACGAGGCGGTCCGGCAAATGAACGAGATCATCCACCGTCTCAACGATACCGACGACATCTACGACCCGTAGCTGTCTCCAACCTGCTGTTGATTATCGGCGTGAGGCGCGGAAGTAGTCGGCGCGGCCGCGGCGGCGGTAATCGAGGGCGTCCAGCTTGATGTCGCGGGTGAGGTGCGTATCGAGCAAGCGGGAGAGGATGCGCTCGTCGATCAACTTGTGCTCTTGGTTGGAGGTGATGATCGTCGGCAGCCGCTCGTTGTAGCGGTGATTAATCAGTTGGTAGAGTTTTTCCCGGGCCCAGGGCGTCGTGTTCTCGGTCCCCAAATCGTCCAGGATGAGCAAGAAGGCGCTCCGGATGGCGTTGAAGCGATCGTCATAAGCCACGCCCCGGCCGGGGTCGAAGGTCGCCCGCAGGTGGTCGAGCAGGTCGGGCACGACGGCGAACAGCACGTTCTGGTTGGTCCGCCGGATGTGGAGCCCGGCCGCCACCGCGAGGTGCGTCTTGCCGACGCCGCACCCCCCATGCAGGTAGAGCCAGCCGGACGGTTCGTTGGCAAAGGCGAGCACCTCGTCGTAGGCGTCCTCCGTCCCCTCCACCACATCGAAGTCATCGAAGCTATGTTGCTGGAAGGCTTCCAGGTTCGATAGCCGCTTCAGCGAATCGCGGGCGCGTTCCCGCTGTTCCTGGATCTTGCAATCACAGGGAAAGAGCTTGCCGAAATTCGGGTGGTTGACCGGCACCTCGAGCCGCACCCAGCCAGCATCCTGGCAGCGGGCACAGGCCGGCCGCGGATCGGCTCGCGCTGCCGTCCGGCTAGCGGGGCCGATGGGGATGGAGATGGTGGTCAACACGTCGCCGATGCGTTTCATGGTGGTCTCGTCTCTTGCTCGCTAGCGGGGCCGGGTCTCACGGCCGGCGCTCGCCCACTGTTCGAGGATCCGCTGTACGTACCGCCAGCTTCGCCGGTTATAGGCCACCGCCTCGGAGACCGCCGCCTCGATCCACTCGGTCGGATACGTTTCGAGGGCGTCGATCAGATGGTCGGCGATCAACGGCGTCAAGAGGCCGATGTTTTGCTCGTAGAGCCGGAAGATGTTCGGCCGTTCCGGCACCACCGCCGGCACCTCGTCACCGTGCCAGACCGCCACCGGGGGAGCGACCGCGCCCCGGCTCATGGCGGCAACCAGCGCCTGGTTCACCGGCGTATTGACATAGTACCAAACGCGGCGCTCCGTCCCCCGTTCGGCGCTGAATGCCAGCAGCGTGCCGCGCCCGACCGCCAGGTCGAGTCCCGTCTCGATCCTGCTATCCGGCTCCCGCGGGCTTCCCATTTTCTTGAGCGCCGTCCGTAACGCCCGATCGCGGAGGATCTGTTCCTGGCTGACCGGCGCTTCGATCCCCCCCGCTTCGGCCGCCACCCGAAAGATCGCCAGCGTCGCCTGCAGCTCCGCCAGATCGGAGATCCCCGGCAGGACATCGGTGAAAAAGGCCCGTGGGATCGCCACCGTGGGATCGGTCGCGACGAGGAACCCGCCAAACCGCTTCGTCATCGCCGGCGACCGCGCGGAATACCGGCTCCGGAACTCCTCTTGCGAGATGCCATTGATGAAGCACTATTGGATCGCGGGCCGAATTGAGCTGGCTGGCCAAGCTCGGGGCTCAAGCCGCCGAGCTGAATACACGAACCCGGATAAATCCGGCAAACTGCCTCCTGAGCATGGTTGAGCCCGATAGATGACGGAGGATGAAGACCGGTCAAACGCCTCTTGCCACTGTTAGTCCCATTCATGGGGGTTCGTGATTTCAGCTCGGTGGCTTTAGCCCCGAGCTTGGCCGGCCCACCGGAGCCCCCGGCATCCCAACCGGGTCTCCGACCCACGGCTTCCACTGCCATGGCGGGCACGCCGTTGCGACCAAGCGGATGGGTTCCGTCCCACAAACTCAGGGTCACCATCTATGCGCCAGGTTCGCGGTACAGCTCGAGATCGGCAAATCGCGCGGTGCGATCAAAGAAGCGGAGACTGATCGAGCCGACTGGGCCATTCCGGTGCTTCGCAACAATGATCTCGGCAATCCCCTTCTTCTCAGAATCTTCATCATACTTATCTTCTCGGTAAATGAACATTACTATATCAGCGTCTTGTTCGATCGAACCGCTTTCTCTAAGGTCGGACAGCATCGGCCGGTGGTCGCTGCGGCTTTCGACCGCGCGGGAGAGCTGGGAGAGCGCGACCACGGGCACGTTCAGCTCCCGGGCTAGACCCTTCAGGCCGCGGGAGATCTCGGAAATTTCCTGGACCCGGTTCTCGCTCCGGCGGGACGACATCAGTTGCAGGTAATCGACGATCACCAGGTCCAGCCCATGCTCGGCTTGCAATCGCCGCGCCTTGCTGCGGACATCCATCACGCTGGAGCCCGAGCCGTCGTCGATGAAGATGCTCGCCTCCGCCAACCGGCCAAAGGCGCGCGAGATGCGGTCCCACTCGCCGTCGTCGATCTGGCCCAGCCGCAACCGGTGCGAGTCGACCCCGGTCTCCATCGCCAGCAGCCGCTGCACCAATTGCTCGGCCGACATTTCGAGGCTGAACACGCCGACCGTCTTCTGATGCTGGATCGCCGCCCCGTAGGCGATCCCCAAGGCCATTGAGGTCTTCCCCATCGAGGGTCTCGCCGCCAGGATCACCAGGTCCGACTTCTGCAAGCCGCCGGTGAGCTGGTCCAGGTCGGCGAACCCGGTCGGCACCCCGACCACGTCGCCCCGGTGCTGCTGCATGTAGTCGATCTGGTCGAAAAAGCGGTTAAGCACCTCGGCGATCGAGACGAAGTCTTTGGTTTGTCGCTTCTGGGAAACCTCGAAGATGACCCGTTCGGCGGCATCGAGCGCCTCCTCGGTCTCAATCCCGTCGCGGAAGCCGATGCCGACAATGGCGGACCCGGCGTCGATCAAGCGGCGCAGGGTGGCGCCGCGCTCGACGATCCGGCCGTAATACTCGACGTGAACGGCCGTCGGGACCGCGTTGAGAAGCGAGGAAAGGTAGGCGATTCCACCAACGCGGTCGATCTGTTCGCGTCGTTCCAATTCGTCCGAGAGCGTGATGAAGTCAGTCGGCTCCCGCCGGTTGTAAAGATCGAGGACCGCCTGATAGATTGTGCCGTTCGCGGAATGATAAAAGTCTTCAGGTTTCACGAACGCG
>JACCYK010000004.1 GCA_013696525.1 Chloroflexia bacterium | reverse complement strand
CCGCGTCATCGGTCACGAAGAGCTTCCACCGGCCGTTCGGGTCGGCGCCACGGAAGATGGACAGTGCCGTGTTTGTAATGCCTTGGGGTGCCGGCGCGGGGAAGAGGTCGTCATCGGAACCGCCGGCGTCGTAATTCGTGGGCTGGAAGCTGCCGCTCGTCATCGCCGTATCAAACGGCAACTGCTCCGCGGCCTGGTCATCCAGCGTAATTCTCAGTCCGTCGACCTCGACGCCATCCCCAGCGTCGCCCATCACAAAGGCGGCCCGCCCGCTCGGGGCGACTAGGAGGAGATTGACATCGGCGAGATATTGGTGGCTCAAGCCGTGCAACGTCAGGTTGACATCCAGGATCCGGCCCTAGGGGAGGTCGCTGACGGTAATGGTCGATGGGTAGGGCGCCGCCGGCTCGTTGTCGAGAATTGTGATCGCCCGCGGGTTGGCGAAGGTGCGGGTGACGATCTTCCGTTTCGGCTTCGTGGTGTTCTTGGTGCGACGGGCATCCGCGGTTTGCGATGTCCGCTCGCTGCCGGCCGTGCGCGGCTTTGGCTCGGCGAGGGCCGTGGTCGTCGCCGGCAGCAACGCGAGGCCGGCGAGGGCAAAGGTCCGTCGGTTCATCGTCGTTCCTCCGTTCATGCATTGGTTGGGGGGCGTCTGCCCCGGCGAATCGAACCGCAATGCGGCCAAACCTGGCATCTCCCGCTGTTGTTGAGCGGCATGCGTCGCCACCCGGCCGCGAGTTGCTGAGCGATCTCACTCCGGTTCAGCCGCGGCCGGGCGGCATCCTCAATCTTGTCGAGATCCGGCTCAGGCGAGCCGGCTGGCACCGGGCGGGTCGAGCCCGCGGTCGAACGCTTGGCTTGGCGAGACGACGGGACGCGGCAGGTCCGTGTTCGGTTGCGGACTCTCACGCTGTTGCGCGGTTGAATGGTGTCGGACGCCGCGCATGCCCGAGGTCGATTGAAGCTGCCGCGTGATGGTGGTCGGCGACACCAGACGGGGTGAAGCGGCGTCGGTGAACGGTGGGTTCGGGCTCGGGTGAGCGGGGTCCGCCGCGGGACGATCCTCACGGTTGGTCAGCCAATAGACGACGCCGATCATGAGCGCCACGAGTACCAGGCCGAGGCCGCCCGCGCGCTCGATTGCGCCCGGAGCGTGGACCTCACCGGCGTGGGCGCTCGCCGTTCGCGCCGCCAGGAGCCAGCCACTGCCGGCAACCGCCAGGGCTGGCACGATCCGTTCCATTCCGATCACGGGGACGTTCCTTTCGTTAGGAGCCGCTCAGCGCGGCCGGCAGCCAGTCCGGGTGGAGCAGGATCAGGGCGCCCCAGAGCAGGAGGGCGCCCCCCACCAACGGCACCAACCGCCGCCCCTGCCGGCTCGTCTTTTCGATCAGCATCACCCCGGTCAGGGCCGCCATCCAGGTCAGGCTGCCGACACCGACCGCGAACATGGTCAGCATCAGGGCCCAGCAACAGCCGAGGCAGAAGAGCCCGTGGCGGACGCCTAGGCGCCAGGCCGCCGGCACGCCCCGGTCGTAGAAGCGCCAGAGGAACTGGACCGGGTTGCGGCACATCTCCAGGCAGCGCTCCTTGAGCGGGCTGAACTGGAACGCCCCGGCCAGCAGCAGCACCGACCCCGCGATCAGCCAGGGTCGCTCCGCGAGCCAGGGCCAGGCGGTTGCGAGCCGGTGCAGCCCGGCATCGCCGGCCAGGGCGACGAGGGCGAAGCCGGTCCAGACCGCGAAATAGGCGGCGACAAAGGCGGTCATCGCGCGGTGGGGGTGGGCCTGGCCCTGGCTGGCCCGGGCAAAGAGTTGAAGCATCGGCAGGCTGGAGGGGAGCATCATCGCCCCAGTCATCACCTGCCAGGCAACCAGAAAGAGCAGCAAGGTTGAGAATGAGGGCAGCTCGGTCTCGCGCAGCACGGCATGGTGGGACACCAGCTCGCCGTGGCCGAGGACCAGGAGCAACAAGGCCAGGGCCCAGGCCGCCGCCACGCCGCTCCAGATGAACCCGCCGCCGGGTACGGATATGATGCGTCCACGAGCCGTCGCCATCGAACTAAGCTCCCTCCGGGCATGACGACCCTCCTTCCCGCGGCTGGAATCGCTCCCAGCCGCGGGAGGAATCGATCTCGCCCGTGCGACCGGATTAGGCCTCGAAGCGGAACAAGCCCTGCACGGCGTTGTGGCCGCGGAGGTCAATATCCGCGAGCCCGTGTTCGGATTCTTCTCGCCGGTAGTGCGTCGCCTTGCCGGGGAAGGCGGGCGCGCCGGGGATGGTGGAGAAGGCGGTGTCGTTGAGCGTCGTCGGGCCGGTCGACCCCATGAAGGGCTCCAGCTCGGCTTCGACGAACGAGCCGATGGTGAACGTCCCCTTCCCGTCCTCTACCGCGAAGGCGATCGGCGCCCGCTCGACGGCGACCACCTCACCGATCAAGGCGGCGAAGTCGGCGATGGCGCCGCCGAGCTGTCCGGTGAAGACCTTCAGCATGGCCGCCTGTTGCTCGTCGGTGCTCTGATCGTCCACGTAGACAACCGCTTTCCAGTTGCCGGCCAGCACGTTGCCCGGAATGTGGACCGAGAGGGCAAGGGTGCGGCCGGCGACATCCACCCCTTCGATCGTGCCC
>JACCYK010000679.1 GCA_013696525.1 Chloroflexia bacterium | reverse complement strand
ATCGAGGGCCGCGTCGCCTACAAGGGGCCCCTCGGAAACCTGGTCTATCAACTTGTGGGCGGCTTGCGCTCGGCGATGGGCTATGTCGGCGCCGCCGATATCGCCGCCCTCAAGCGCGATACGAGGTTCGTGCGGATCACCGCCGCCGGCCTGCGGGAAAGCCATCCGCACGATGTGACGATCACCCGCGAGGCGCCGAATTACCAGATCGGCGGCTGAGACGGATGCTCAGTCATTGTTGACCACGTCGAGTCCGTGCCGGCGACGCGCTGCGGTGAAAATAGCGCCGGGGAGACTGTACGTACGGTCCTGCGGAGCTCGCCCGACCTGTTTTCATCCCGCGGTGATGGCCGCCCCGGCCATGACAGCTGGAATGAATTCCGCGCTGAGTACCGCGAAGTCTCTTCAGGGCTGAACACGATTCTGCCGGCATATCCAAGCATATCTTTCTAATCTTGAATCCCAAAGGTGAAGACTGTTGTCGAGCGGAACTCGTCACCCGGGCGCAGCACGGTCGATGGGAAATGCGGGTGGTTGGGCGAGTCGGGGAAGTGCTGGGTTTCGAGGGCGAGGCCGTCGGCCTGGCGATAGGCGCGGCCGCTGGCGCCGGCCAGGGTGCCGTCGAGGAAGTTGCCGGCGTAGAACTGGATGCCGGGCTGGGTGGTGGCCACCTCCATCGCGCGACCGCTGCCCGGATCGACCACCCTGGCGGCGAGCATGAGGCTCGATTCGTCGCCAGGGAGCCGGTCGAGCACGAAGTTGTGATCGTAGCCGCGGGACCAAAGCATCTGCTCCTCGTCGCTTCGAATCCGGTCGCCGATCCGCCGGGAGGCGGTGAAGTCGAGCGCGGTGCCGACCACCGGCAGGAGCTCGCCGGTCGGCAACTGGTTCGGCTTGACGGCGGTGAAGTGGCTGGCGTTCAGTTGGATCTCGTGGTCCTCGATGGTGCCGGAGCCTTCGCCGGCGAGGTTCCAGTAGGCATGATTGGTGAGGTTCAGAACGGTTGGCGCGTCGGTCGTGGCCAGGTAATCGAGTCGAAGCGAGCGGTCGCCGTCCAACGTGTAGTCAACCGTCACCGCGAGCGTGCCGGGGAACCCTTCTTCGCCGGCGGGGCTGACGTGATGCAGCCGGACCCCTCGCTCGATTTCCTCGGCCTCCCACAGCTGCTTGTCGAAGCCGCGATGACCGCCGTGCAGGGTGTTCGGCGCCACGTTCTGGCTGAGGTGGGCGGTCTGGCCATCGAGCTCGAAGCGGCCGCCCTCGATCCGGTTCGCGTAGCGGCCGGTAATGGCGCCGAAATAGGGAACGTTTTGGCGGTAGCCGTCGAACGTGCCGAACCCCAGGGCGATGTTCGCGGCCCTGCCCGCCCGATCGGGGACCGCGAGCGACTGGATGATCCCACCGTAGGACAGGATCCGCACCTGCATCCCGGCCGGGGATTCCAGCGTGAAGCGATCGACCGGCCGGCCGTCGATGTTGCCAAACGGCTCTCTCATCATCTACTGCCCCCTCGTGGCGTCAGATCCAACCATGCCGCCGCCCAGTCTACCGCGGGCGTCACGGTAGGCTGGGCGGCAAGCGGAGCGCGGGTGCCTCGCTCCGGGGCAAGCGGCTGGGTACGGGCGGACCACCATCGCGCGCCACGCCGTATGCCGGAATCGAATTGAACGATAGAATAGGCGGTAGGACGGTGGTTCAAACGCCAACGCGGTCTGCCGAAGACCGTCGGCGGCGGAGTGGTCGAGCAAGGGAGAGAGCATGCGCCTGCTAACGTTTTGGGATGACGACGGCGAGCTGCGGCTGGGGGTCAGCACCGAGTACGGCGTGGTCGATGTCGAGGACGCCCTGCTCGACCTCTATGTCGATGACGACGACGCCGACGGCGCCGACGTGGACTTCGAGGACATGGTAGCGGCCGGTGAGTACATGGCCGATGGGCCCACGCTCCACGGCAGCGTTACCCGCCTGTTGGCATCGCTCGATGCCGACGCGACCGACGGCGCCGACTGGGTGCTCGATCCGAGCGAGATCGCCTTCGGTCCCGCCGTGGCGAACGCCGGGAAGCTGATCTGCGTCGGCCTGAACTACCGAAAGCACGCCGAGGAGACGGGCGCCCCGATCCCGCCATCGCCCATCCTCTTCGGCAAGTTCAGCAACACGCTGGCCGGCCACGAGGACGAAGTGCCTTTGCCGACGACCGCGATCGAGTATGACTACGAGGTCGAGCTCGGCGTCGTTATCGGCCGCACGGCGCGGAACGTCAGCGTCGAGGACGCGCTCGATTACGTCTTCGGCTATACCACGGCGAACGATCTCAGTGCCCGCGACCTTCAGATGCGGACCAGCCAGTGGCTGCTCGGCAAAACGCTCGACGGCTTCCTCCCGCTCGGTCCCTATGTGGTGACCGCCGACGAGGTGCCCGATCCACAGAATCTTCAGCTCAGGACCTGGCTGAATGGCGAGCTACGACAGGACTCGACCACGGCTGACATGATCTTCAGCGTGGCCGAGATCATCAGCTACGCCAGTCAATACTTCACCTTGGAACCGTTCGACGTCATCATCACCGGCACGCCGGAAGGCGTCATCATGGGTACCGCCGAGAAGACGTGGCTCGTGCCCGGGGACGAGGTGATCGTCGAGGTCGAAGGGCTCGGCCAACTGCGCAACGTCATGGCCAGCTCCTAACGGCCGGGCCGAACGGCTTAACCCGCCGGAAGATGCACATCTGGAGGAAGCATGCCCTCGGAACAGTTCTTGGTGACCGGCGCCTTCGGCTGCATCGGCTCCTGGGTGGTGAAACGCCTGGTCGAAGCCGGCACACCGGTCACCACCTACGATCTCCCCGGCGACCCGGCCCGGATGCGGATCGTCATGGAGCCGGAGCAGATCGGGCGAGTCCAATTCCTGGAGGGCGATGTCACCGACGCGGTCGCGTTCGAGCGTGCCGTCACCGACCACGGCATCACCCATATCATTCATCTGGCCGCGTTGCAGGTCCCCTTTGTCCGGGCGAGCCCGGTCCTTGGCGCCGATGTGAACGTGGTCGGCTCCGCCATTGTCCTGGAGACCGCGAAACGGCATCGCGACCAGATCAAGGGCCTGGCCTACGCCTCCTCGGTCGCGGTCTACGGTCCGGCCAGCGACTATCCGCCGGGCCCGCTGGCGCACGACGCGCCGTTCAACCCGACGACGCTCTACGGCGTGACCAAAGAAGCCAACGAGCGGTGGGCGCACATCTATTGGCAGGATTACCAGGTCCCCAGCGTCGGCCTGCGGCCGTTTTTCGTCTACGGGCCTGGCCGCGATCAAGGGATCAGCTCAACGCCGACCAAGGCGATGGTTGCCGCCGCCTTCGGCCGCCCGTACCGGATCTCCTTCGGCGGCGTCGCCCTCTATCAACATGCCGACGATGTGGCGGATGTCTTTATCCGGGCCGTCCGGAGCATGCCGGCGGGTTCTCCGGTCTACAACCTGGGCGGCTCGCTGGCGCCGATTGAAGAGATCATCGCCGCCATTGGTCTTGCCGTCCCCGAGATGGCGGGCCAGATCACCTTCGACCCGGCCCCGCTCTTCACCCCGGAAGGGACGGACGGCGCCGAGCTTGATCGATGGCTGGGGCCGATCGCCTGGCGGAGCCTACCGGATGGCGTTCGCGACACGGTCACCGTGGTGCGGGAAGCGGAGCGCCGGGGTCAATTCGACATTGAGCGAGCGGTCAACTAGCGAATTTCACTGGTACGCGGTCCAAATCACGCGGCTGGAGACGTGACCGGCAAACAATCGCTTGGCGAGGAGCAGTTTCGTGCGTCAAATCCTGGCAAGTAGCCGCTACGTGATTGTGATCGCCGCCTTTGGCACGTTTCTGTCCGGGACGGTGCTGCTCATCTTCGGCGTGATGTCCGTGGTGGACATCACGTTCGAGGCGTTTCGCGCCTTAGACCTGAGCGCGCACGCGGTCGAGCAGCTCGCGGTCGACTTCATCAAGCTGATCGACGTCTTCCTGCTCGGCACCGTGCTCTACATCGTCGCCCTCGGCTTGTACGAGCTTTTTTTCGACCCGACGTTGCCGCTCCCGCCCTGGCTCATCATCACGGACCTCGACGACCTGAAGGAGAAGCTGGTCGGCGTCATCGTCGTCCTGCTTGGCGTCACCTTCCTCGGCGAGGTCGTCAGTTGGGACGGTGAGACCGACATCTTGCAACTCGGCATCTCGGTCTCGCTCGTAATCGCCGCCCTCAGCATCGTCTTCGCCAATATTCGGCGCCACCACGAGAAACGCCACGAGAAAGCGCCGGCCGAGGAGTAGGGCGTGGCCCACGGCCCGACGATTGCACCCGGTATTGCACGGGGGCGGTCGTCATGCCGGGTCTTGGCCGCTCGCGATGTCTCGTAGGTGGCGGGCAATCAGTCGAGCGGCGCCAGGCAAGCCGCGAAAGCTGGGGAAGGCGTTCACATCGACGACGACCGGGCCGTTCGGTCCCATCAGGACATCGACGCCGTAGATCTCGAGCTCGAGGGCGCTTCCGACAAGTCGAGCAACCTCGGCCAGTTCGGGATCGACGGGAAAGGGGCTGGCCGCTCCGTCCGCGGCCGGACCCGGTGGCCAGCTCTTGAGGAGGCCCAGGGCTTGGCGCCCAACGATACAGAGTTTATACACC
>JACCYK010000660.1 GCA_013696525.1 Chloroflexia bacterium | reverse complement strand
GTGGTGGGTAGAGGGGGCCGGCAAGGGCCGGGCAGGCGGGCGATTGTGAGGCCGCCGTTCCCTAGCAGAATCCGTCAGAGGAGGAACAACGATGCGGTTACCCGCGATTGCCTTAGCGCTCAGCGTGGCGCTCGGCGTGACGAGCTCGGCGCTCGCCCGGCATGACTCGGCGAGTCTCTACTCGGTCGATCTGACCACCGGCGAGGCGACCGAGATCGGTCCGATCGGCACCTACCCCGAGCTGATCGGCCTGGCGGCGGCGGAGGTTGACGGCGAGACCGTCCTCTACGGCGTTTCGACCACCAACCAGCTCATTACCTTCACCCCGGAGACGCCGGGCTCCCTGGAGGCCGACCTCCAGCTCTCCGGCCTGGCGCCGGGCGTGGACATCATCGGCATCGACGTCCGGCCGGCCACCGGCGAGCTGTTCGGCATCGGCGATGACAACGTGCTCTACGTCATCGATGTCGAGACCGGCGACGTGACCGCGATCGGCACCGGCATCGACCCGGTGATCGACGGCACGATGATCGGCTTCGATTTCAACCCCACCGTCGACCGCATCCGCCTGACCACGAACACCGGCCAGAACCTGCGGCTGAACCCGGAGACGGGCGTCGTGGGCACCAACCCCGATACCGGTGAACCGACGATCGACGGCGACATCGCCTTTGCCGATGACGATGAGAACGCCGGGGCCGGCGTCGCCGTGGTCGGCTCCGCCTACACCAACAGCGTGGCGGACGCCGAGGAAACGCAACTGTTCGTGATTTCCGACGCGAACGACGTCCTGGCCCTGCAAGACCCGCCCAACGACGGTGTCCTCAACACCGTCGGCGAGCTCGGGATCAATGTCTCGCAAGTGGTCGGCTTCGACATCACCCCGGCCGGCGACGCCTACCTGGCGGCGAACGCGGACTAACCCCTTGTCGCGGAATGTCGTCGCTTGACGATAGGACCCCCGTCGTCCGGTGACGACGGACCGTGAAGACAGGCCGCCCGGTCCACACCCGGGCGTCCTGTTCTTATTGTCTCGTGTGTCATTCCCCCGATCCTTACGGACGGCTTGGCAAGGCCGCCAAGGATCGCAGCATGGCATCATCCACGATCAGCTCCCAGCACACCAGCTCCAGGTCCCGAATACTCGGCTCCCGGCTGTTCGGGCGCACGAGGGGCCGATCCAGCCCTTCCGCCTGGAGCCCCGCCCACAGCGCCGCCAACCGTTCCAGGACATCAGCCACCGGCGCGTTGCCGCGTAACGACCGCACCGCCCGCACGGCGTCGCGCACCCGCGACCGGTTCAGGGTCGCCACCGGAGGCCGGTGCTGAAGCCACGTTCCGAGCCGCTCCACCAAATCAGGGTCGCCATCAAGCACATCATCTCGGTTCAACACGAGCGCCAGCCTGTTCGCGAAGTCATCCCGCGTTTGCTCGGTCACATGCCGCAAGTACTCTTCGCCCAATTGCTCAATCGCGGCGCCCAGCGGCGCTTGCAGAGCGTGAAACGGGTTCACCGCATCGGCCAGCTCCAGCCGGGCGTCGTCTCGTCCCGCCTCGATCAACTTAATCACCGCGGACGGGCTCGTCAGTGGCTCCGCATACCCGTTCGCTCCCCACACCCCTCGTTCCCCCCGCGGGATTGGGGGGCCGGGGAGGCCGTCACCGGCCCTGGGTAGACCATTGGTGGGACGGTCAAACGGATAGAACCGCCAGTAGACCTGCCCCGTGGTCTCTTCCGGCATCCGGAGCATGATGAACACGCCGGCCTCGTCCCCCTGCCGGACACTGTAGATGCCGTCCGGCACCTCCTGGATATCCTCCGTTCCCAGATCCTTCACCATCTGCACGTAGGCATTCAGCTCGGCAAAGGCGGCATCGAGCCCTTGTGCCTGCTCGCCTTCGCGATAGACCTGCTCCGCCTGAGCGCCGCCCGCCGCCAGCTTCATCAGCTTGTCAAACGTCTTGTTCTCTATTTGTTCACCCAAGACCGAAGCGTCCAGCCCGACCATCTCCTCGATCGAGGCCACTTTGTCGGCCAGGCGGGACACCAGCTTGAGCAGGGACTCCAATTCGCGCTCCGGCATGATGTTGTAGATGTAAATCCGGTCGTGCGGCGAGAAGAGGCGGTCGATCCGGCCCGCCCGCTGGATCATCCGCACCGGGTTCCAGTGCAGATCGTAGTTGACCAGATACTGGGCATCTTGCAGGTTCTGGCCCTCGGAGAGCACATCGGTGGCGACCAGGATGTCGATCCCCTCGGCCCGATAGGGCGCGATCTTCTCCAGCAGCACCGGGTCA
Source organism: Chloroflexia bacterium (assembly GCA_013696525.1). GTDB lineage: Bacteria > Chloroflexota > Chloroflexia > Thermomicrobiales > UBA6265 > JACCYK01. The sequence continues at coordinate 1,561 of JACCYK010000660.1, read as the reverse complement.
TCCGGCGGCTCCGCTTCCCGATAGAACGCCAGCGGCGCGAAGTAGCTCAAGACCTCTTGACGTCGTTGCTGATTGTCCGAACCCGTAAGCTTGGCGATCCAGCGCTCGCCGGCCACGTTGCTCCGCCATCGGTGCGGCCGCGGCCCGTTGCCCGCCGGCTCGCTCCCACCGAGGCCGCGAAAGATGTAGTCGGCGGTGTCCTTGTAGTTGGTGAAAATGACGACCTTGGTCGGTACCCCGCGCTGGTCGGTAGCCGGCAGCGACTCCAGCAGCCGGCGCAACGCACTCAGCTTGGGATCGTCCTGGTTGAGCCAGGCGGCTTGGCGGGTTTCCAGCTCCGCCAGCAGCAGATGCAGCCACTCCCGATCTTCCGCCACCGCTTCCCGCAGCCGAGCCCGTTGCTGGAGATCAGCCGGGGCGGCCGGCAGGTTCAGCCTCAGATCCCCGTCGCGTCGGCGCGCCTCGGCAAGCTCAATCGCATCGTCCGGCAGGCTGCCCCCGAGCGCGGCTCGCATCCGCTGGGCGTCCTTCGGGGTCAGCACTCGTCCCTGCTGATCGAGCTCCTGGAGGAAGAGATCGAAATAGCGGACCATGGAGCGGACCGTGTGCGTCAAGGCCACGACCGAGCTTTCCATTCGTTTCAGGAAGATCGTCCGCATAATGCCGATGAAGGTCCGGTTCCGCTGCTGGACTCGCTTTTCGGTGTCGCTGGCGGCGTCCCCGGTCGCCACGCCATACGCTTCCAGGTTGTACACCGCGAAGTGCAGCTCCTGGATCGTGTCGATGATCTGCTTGTAGATCGGGCCATACAGCTCGCTCAGGCTGTAGCTGATGGCCCGCGGGATCTCGTGCCGGGGAAATTGCACCGGCTGCCCCGCCAGCTCGACCGGCTGTCCCGCCTCCTGCAAGGCGCGGATATCGTGCCGGGTGCGCCGCACCAGCGACAACAGCATGGTGTCGAGCAGTCCCGCCCCCGCCTCGCTGCCGCCTTTCTCGATGGCGCGAAACGTATTCCGCAAGTTCGCGACGGGACCGCGCCCGGCGTACCAGGTATCATCGCCGCGGGTGATCAGCGAGAGTTGGTAATACAGGTCCCACGGGCTGTTGTTGATCGGCGTCGCCGTCATCAGCAGTACCCGGGCGTCGGGCTTGCTGCCGCCCCTGACGATCTCCATCAGCGCCTGGTAACGTTTCGTCGCCGGGTTGCGGAAATTGTGCGACTCGTCGACCAGGATGATATCGGCCCCTTGTAGATACCGCAGCCAGCGCTCACGTTGTACCCGCTTGGCGGCTGTCTCCCGCGCCGCTTCGTCCTCGTCAGGTACCAGGTCCGGTAGCGATTCCATCGTGATCGTGTCGCCCATGATGTTGTTGTCGACCAGCTTCTCCTTCGCCCAGTTCGCCTCCAGCTGCGCCGGACAGATGACCAGAGCCCGCACCTGCTGATTGGTCGCCTCCCGGCGCCGGCGGCTAAATTCGGCGAGGATGCCCAGCCCCTCGTAGGTCTTGCCCAGGCCGACCGAATCGCAGAGCATCACCCCCCAGTGACGATCGAGCAGGG
>JACCYK010000619.1 GCA_013696525.1 Chloroflexia bacterium | reverse complement strand
GATTCAGGATGGTTGACCGGATCTCGTTCGCCCTCGTCAAGCGATCGCTCGTCGCTTCGACCCAGGCTAGGAGGAGCTCACACTCGCTCAGCCCGGCGGTGGCGCTCGCCTCGCCGGTGTCGGTAGGTTCGGCGGCTCGCCGGCCGACCGTGGCCGCGCCGAAAACAGTGGCCGTCGTTTCGTTTCCGGTGGCGCCAGCCGTCACACCGCCGACATACCTGAGCGCCAACTCCAGCCCGGCGTGGCCAAACCGGTAGCGCTCGTCTTCGAGGATAAAGGTGAAGGATTCGGTTTGAGACAAGATCATGGTGCCGGCGACGACCCCCTGGTCGGACACCGGGTCTTGGGCCGTGCCCTGGAACGTGATCGCGAGCTCGGCGACGACGATGCCGGCGCGGAGTGATTCCAGGTCATTCGCGTCGTACGCCGGTTCGTCGTGCAGGTAGATGGTCAGCAGCCCATCGCCGGTCGTGGTCACCACGTTGCCGCGGCTTGACGTGGCGGTGCTTTCGAGCTCGGCGACGAAGGTGAAGCGACTCCTGGGCGCCGCTTCCTCGGCGCCGTCCACGATCAGGAGATTGGGAGGAAGACCGCTGACGGCGATCAGGCGGCCCGCGAACGTCATCTGGTCGCCCGTGGCCGCCGTCCGGCCAACGAAGCCCCAGGCTTGCTCGAGGATCGGCGGGGCGCCGATCTCCGCCGCCGCTTCGCTCGCTTGCCGGGCCGCGGCCAGTGCCGGCGCGGCTAGGGCCGGCAGGACCGCCAGCAGGACCGCCAGCAACGTTGCCCAGGGGTGCCGCTTGGGCGCCGGATGTCTCATCGTGGTCTCCCGCTCTGACTGGCATGGCTCGAAGATGTTGGACCACAATCGTATGCTGATCGTAGCAAAAAAACGGAACGCTCGCGGGAGCAAACGTGTGGAACCGGGGCTCAGTCAGCTGGCAGACCGGCGATCATGGCAAGCGGGCGAGGGGATGGCAGGGGCGCGTGGCCGAGTGAACGTCCTGCCCGGTGGGGATGAGCGAGCCTGATGTCTGAGCGGGAGGCCGAGAAAGTCACGTTGCTCTTCTCCGATATCGAGGGGAGCACGCGGCGCTGGGAGCACCACCCGCGGGCGATGGCGGTGGCGCTGGCGCGCCACGATGCGCTCCTGCGGGCGGCCATCCTCGATCACGGCGGGACGGTCTTCAAGACGGTGGGGGACGCCTTTTGCGCCGTCTTTGCCACGGCCGAGGCGGCGATGCGGGCGGCGGTTGCTGCCCAACGGGCGCTGGCGGCCGAGTCCTGGGTCGAGATCGGCGGCTTGCGCGTCCGGATCGCGATCCATACCGGGGAGGCCGAGCGGCGGGACAACGATTACTTCGGCCCCAGCGTGAACCGGGTGGCCCGGCTCCTCGGCGCCGCCTATGGCGGCCAGGTTCTCATCTCCGGCCGGGTCGCCGAGCTGGTCCAGGAGCAACCGCTTGCTGGCATCTCGTTGCGCGACCTCGGCCAGCACCGGTTGCGGGACCTGATCGAGACCGAACGCATCTTCCAGCTTGTGGCGCCTGAGCTAGCGGTCGACTTCCCGCCGCCGAAGACGCTCGATTCCCAACTCCGCGGCCTGCCCGTGCCGCCCACCCCGTTGATCGGCCGCGAGCGGGAAGTGGCGACGGTCCGGGAGTGGCTGGGATTCGATAATTCCGGCTCGCCACCTCGCGATGGTGCCCGGTTGGTGACCCTGACAGGGCCGGGCGGGGCCGGGAAGACGCGCCTGGCGCTGGAGTTGGCCTCCGTCCTGGTCCCCGAGTTCGCGGACGGTGTCGTCTTTGTGCCCCTGGCTGATCTAACCGACGCCGCGCTCGTGCTGCCGGCGATCGCCGCCCGGCTCGAGGTGGCGGACCCCGGCGGGGGGCGAACGCGGGAAGCCGTGATCGAGCGGCTCGAGCCGCTCGATCTGCTTATGGTGCTCGACAATCTCGAGCAAGTGATGGCCGCGACGCCGATCGTGGCCGAACTGCTGGCGGCCTGCCCGCGGCTGACGGTGCTGGCGACCAGCCGCGAGCGGCTCAACCTGCGTGGGGAGCGCGAGCTGCCGGTTCCCCCGCTGCCGTTGCCGGGCCTGGTCCCGCTCGGCGCCGAGGTTACCGGGCCGCGGGGTGAATCGCGGCTGGTCGAGCGGGTCGGTGAGTCGGCGGCGGTCCGGCTCTTTCTCGACCGGGCGACCGCCACCAAGCCCAGCTTCGAGCTGACGACGGAGAACGCGCTGGCGATCGCCGAGATTTGCCGGCGGCTCGATGGCCTGCCGCTGGCGATCGAGCTGGCCGCCGCCCGCATCCGGATGCTGTCGCCGAGCGCGTTGCTGAGCCGGCTCGACCGGCGGCTCGACTTGCTGGCCGGCGGCGCCCGCGACTTGCCCAGCCGGCAGCAGACGATGCGCAACGCCGTGGCCTGGAGCCACGACCTGCTTACGTCCGAGGAGCAGCGCCTGTTTGCCCGCCTCGCCATCTTCGCGGGCGGCGCCGCCAGCGAGAGCGCGGAGGCGATTTTGGGCCTGGACGGGCTTGACGGCGACACCGAGCCGCTCGATTTCGAAATCCTTGAAATGCTGGTCGACAAGAGCCTGGTCCGGTTGGACCACGGTGCCGACGACGAGACGAGGATCGCGATGTTCGAGACCATTCGCGATTACGCGGCTGAGCAACTAGCCCTCGCTGATGAAGCACTGGTTGTCGCCCGCTGGCACGCCCGGCACTTCCTGGCACGGGCGGTTGAGGCGGCGCCCGGGCTGGAGGGGCCGGCCCAAGTCGAATCGCTCAACCGGTTGGAACGGGACCACGCCAACCTGCGCGCCGCCCTCGACTGGCTGGGAGCGCACGACGCCGCGGCCGCCACCACGCTTGGCGGCGCCCTGTGGCGGTTCTGGTTGCTGCGCGGTCACTTCAGCGAAGGGCGGGTCCGGCTCGAACGCCTGATCCAGTTCCCCGCCGCAAGCGTGTCGGCGGCCGATCGCATCGTGGTCTTGAAC
>JACCYK010000601.1 GCA_013696525.1 Chloroflexia bacterium | reverse complement strand
GGCGGAACCCTGGCGGTAGACGATGCGCGACCCGCGGTGGGAGGATTGGACCTGTCGCCATTGGTGGGCACGGTCCCGAACCAGAACGTGCTGATCCTCGTCGACCCCGAGCTCGCCTCGATCCCCGCCTCGGTGAAACGCCTGATGCCGCCCGATGTGACCATTGTCTCATCGGCGCCGCCACGGGGGCGGCAGTTGGTTGACCACGTTGTTGTCGCCGCCCGCGAGGGAGGGGGAGAGATTGATCGATGCGCGGCGCAGCTCATGCTCGAGTTGCTCTATCCCCAAACGTGGTCCGCCTCGCCGAGCAATCCACGCTATGACCGGCCGCCCGATACGCGGTTGCTTCAGAATGAGATTGAACGGCTGCTGTTGTACGCGCACCCGGACCCAATCCGCGAGTCGCACGTCCGCGACCTGATCGAGACGGGGCCCAATGACCGGGTGTTTCGTTTCATCGACGCGGTGTTCGCCGGGCAGCTCGATGTCGCCACGGCCGAGCTTGAGCGGTTGTTGCTGGCGGGAGAAGAGCCAGCGAAGCTGATGGCCCAGGTGCAGCAACAAGTGGAGCTGGCGGCGCTGGTGGCCGCCGCCCCGGGAAAGCCCCCGATTGAGATCGGTCGCGCGTTGGCGCTGACGAATCCGAACCGAATGTCCGGCGTTGCCGCGTCGGTGAGAGGGCGGTCAGTACGTTCCCTGATCGCAGCCGTTGATCACGCGACAGATGTTGATCGCAAGCTCAAAACCGGGCACTTGCGGCAACCGGCCGATGCGCTCTATCACCTGTTGGCGAAACTGGCCCGGACAACTGAGCCGACGCGCTCGCGAGCCGGCCACTAACATGCCAGTCCGGCCGAGCGTTGCTGTTCATTCCGCGGGGCTCTACGCGACGGCGGAGTGCTCCGCCTGGAACTTGTTGAGCTTGGCCATTAGCCGGCTCTTGCGCCGGGCGGCATTGTTCTTGTGGATGACACCCTTGCTCGCCACCCGGTCCAACGTGCTGATCGCATGCTTGACGGCATCGATCGCCTCTGGCGTCGACCCTTCAGTCATGACCTGCTCGGCCCGGCGGACCGATGACCGGGCCTCGGTCCGGTGTGGCTTGTTGCGAAGGCGCTGGCGCTCTGAGACACGGATCCGCTTCTTCGCCGATTTTGAGTTAGCCAATGCTCTGTATCCTTTTCCCGCGAATCATGGTACGCACAACAGCAAAATTGACGGCACGTTGTGCCGCCTGACCGGCCAATGGTACCAGAAAAGCCCTGGTTTGCTCAAGGTTCGCGGGTCGAAGGCGCGATCGGCGCTCGCGGACTCATTCGCGTGAGGATCAACGATCACTTGCGACCTGGAGAAGGAGCCTGGCCGACCTGGCCACCACAGGGTATCCCGGTCGCGCTCGACCAATGGCGACACGCGTCTCCGCGCGCGGCGGGGCCGTCGCTCGTTCGGAGCGCTTCGGTGGTGGCGATCGGGTTTGTTGCCAGCCGGATGCTCGGCCTGGTTCGCGAGATTCTCTTGGCCCGGCAGTTTGGCACCTCCGGCACCTACGATGCCTACGTGTCGGCCTTTCGGATCCCCGATCTGCTCTTGGCGATCGTCCTCGCCGGTTCATTCGGCTCTGCCTTCATCCCGGTGTTTGCCGCATTCTTCGCTCGCGGAGATGAGCAGGGCGCCTGGCGGCTGGCGTCGACGGTCCTGACCCTCTCCGGCGTTGTCCTGGTCCTCTTTGGCGCGGTCACGTTCCTGTTTGCCGGGCCGATCGTGCGCTCCGTGATCGCACCGGGCTTGGCGCCGGCGGATCAGGCCACCGCTGCCGGCTTGATGCGGTTACTTCTCCTCTCCCCGCTCTTGCTCGGATTGGGGATCGCGGCGAAGGGCATCCTCGAAGGGCAGAATCGATTTGTCCTCCCGGCGATCGCGCCTGTCGTCTACGGGCTGGCCGGTGTGCTGGGCGTGCTCTTCCTGGCGCCGGTGTACGGAATTTACGGGGTCGCCGTCAGCGTCGTCGTCGGCGCCGCCGGACATTTCGCGGTCCAGGTGCCGGGCCTGGTCCGGTCCGGGATGGCGTTCCGGCCGTCATTGGATTTGGAGACCGCGGGTTTGGCAGAGGTTGGCCGCCTCCTGGGACCGCGGATTGTCGGCCAGGCGGCGTTTCATCTCAATTTCATAGCCGTCAACTGGTTCGCTTCACGAACCGGCGAGGGGAGCGTCACCGCCCTCAACAACGCGTGGCAGCTCCTGATGTTGCCATATGGAGTGCTGGCGCTCTCGATCTCGACGGTCATCTTTCCGACGATGGCCCGGCTCTATGAACAGGGCAACATCCTCGAACTGCGATCGACCTTCGGCCGTGCCCTCCAGCCACTGCTCTTCCTGACCATTCCCGCCGCCGTCATCTTGTTCTTCTTCCGCACCGCGATCGTGCAGACCATTTTTGAGCACGGCGCCTTTGATCGCGCCTCCACGATCCTGGTGTCCCGACCGCTGGCCATGTTCGCGCTGGGGCTGGTCGGCTACGCGGTGGTCGAGGTGCTGACCCGGGTCTTTTACGCCATGCACGACACGCGGACGCCGGTCACGGCCGGGATCGCGATCATCGCCCTAAACGTGCTGCTCTCGGCCGTGCTGGTCGGGCGTTTTGGTCATGTGGCGCTCGCCCTGAGCCTGAGTGCGACGACGACGATCGAGGCCGTCATCTTGCTCGTCGTGTTAAGGCGACGGATTGGCCTTGGGTCCTCGGTTCCGATTCCCTGGTTGATCCGGGTCCTCGCCGCCACGCTCGGGATGGTCGGGGTCAGTTGGCTCGTGGCGCCGGTGGTGACCGCCGCCACGGTGCCGGACGAGGCACCTCGTGTCATCCAGCTCTTGCTCCTCGCCTATACGCTGGCGGTGGCGGCGTTCGCCTACGTTGTCGTCGCCTATGTGCTGCGCCTTCCCGGATTGGCCCAAGGTTGGGACCGCTTGCCCGCCCGCATCACGAGCCTGCCGGGCATGACGTGGGTTGGGGCCGGCCTCCGCCCTGACGGTAAGAAGACGTGGCGCCGCCCATAGCGCGACGACATGCCAGGTCGAAACGACCACGGGTCAGCCGCTCGGCTATACTGGCGAACACGTTATGACGATCTTCGAGTAAAGCGAGCGCATGAGCATCCACACAACGGCATCTCAGTCTCGGATCCGGAATTTTTCGATCATCGCCCATATTGATCATGGCAAGTCCACCCTCGCCGATCGGTTGCTGGAACGAACCCAGACGATCACGCAACGAGAGATGGTCAATCAGCTCCTGGACTCGATGGACCTGGAGCGGGAAAAGGGGATCACGATCAAGGCCCGGGCCGTGCGTATGCGCTACGTCGCTCGGGATGGCGAAACGTACGAATTGAACCTGATTGATACCCCGGGGCACGTCGATTTCTCGTACGAGGTGAGTCGCAGCCTCGCCGCGTGCGAAGGCGCCCTCCTCGTGGTTGACGCCGCCCAGGGGATCGAGGCGCAGACGATGGCCAACGTCTACCTGGCCCTGGAACAGAACCTCGCGATCGTCTCGGTCATCAACAAGATCGATCTGCCGAACGCCAACCCGCAAAAGGTGGCGGCCGAGGTTGGGCAGTTCATCGGCCTTCTGGACGACGAGATCGTTCACGCCTCGGCCAAGACCGGGCTCGGCGTCGACGACATCTTGGAGGCGATCGTGCAGAAGATGCCGCCGCCCGGCGGCGACCCGAATGCGCCCACCCGCGCCCTCATCTTCGACTCGCATTATGACCAGTACAAGGGCGTGATCGCCTATGTCAAGGTCGTCGATGGCAAGATCGAGACAAACAGCCGGGTCCGGCTGATGGCAAATGGCAAAGAGACGGACCTGCTCGAAGTCGGGTTCTTCTCGCCGCTGCTCCAACCGGTCGAAACGCTGACGACCGGCGAGGTTGGCTACATCGCCACCGGGCTAAAGACGGTTCAGGATTGCGAGGTCGGCGATACGGTGACCTTGGCCGAACGCCCGGCGCGGCAGCCGTTGCCCGGCTACAAGCCGGCCAAGCCGATGGTGTTCGCCGGCCTGTACCCCGTTGCCAGCGAGGACTACGGCGTGCTGCGCGACGCGCTGGAGCGGTTGCACCTCAATGACGGCTCGTTGACCTTCGACGCCGAGTCCTCGGTCGCGCTGGGCTTTGGCTTTCGCTGCGGCTTCCTTGGACTGCTACACATGGAGATCATCCAGGAACGGTTGGAACGCGAGTACGATCTCGATTTGTTGGCCACCGCGCCCAGCGTGGAATACGAGGTTCTGCTCCATGGCGACCGCGCGCTGCGGTTGGACAATCCCTCCGAGCTGCCGTCGCCTGGCGAAATCGTCGAGATCCGGGAGCCCTGGATGGATATTTCCATCATCCTCCCCTCTCGCTACATCGGCGCGGTGATGGAGTTGGTGACGAGCCAGCGAGGCCTGTACAAGGAGCTGACTTACCTCGATGAGGATCGGGTTCAAATCGCCTTCGAGATGCCGCTAGGCGAGGTGATTGTCGAGTTCTACGATCAATTGAAGAGTAGGACGCAGGGCTACGCGTCGCTCGATTACACGTTTAAAGAGTTGCGAGCCGCTGACCTGGTTAAGCTCGATGTGCTGGTGAACGGGGCGCCGGTCGATGCTTTGTCGATGATTACCCATCGGGACGAAGCCTACTATCGCGGCCGGGAGTTGGTGCAGAAGCTGCGGGCGCTGATCCCACGCCAGATGTTCGACGTCCCGGTCCAAGCCTCGATCGGTAGCCGGATCATTGCTCGCGAGACGATCCGGGCGATGCGCAAGAACGTCATCTCCAAGTGCTACGGCGGTGACATCACCCGTAAGCGCAAGTTGCTTGAGAAACAGAAAGAGGGCAAGGCGCGGATGAAGCTGGTCGGCAGTGTCGAGATCCCGCAAGAGGCGTTCATGGCCGTGCTCAGTCTGGGGAGCGAGAAAACAGCGGCGACCAAGCCGTGACGGACGGCACGATGCCGGCAGCAGCGATTGTCGTTGTCGGGTTGGGGCCGGGCGATCCCGACCTGAGGACGATTGGTGCGCGGCGCCGGCTCGCGGCGGCCGAGCGGATCGTGTTGCGGACGGCCAGGCATCCGGGCCTGAACGACCTGAACGGCGACGACCGGGTGATTTCCTGCGACGACCTGTACGAGGCCGGCGACACATTCGAGGACGTGTACGAAGCCATCGCTCGTCGCGTGTGCGACGTAGCTAGCGAGGCAGCCAGTCTGGTCGTGTACGCGGTGCCCGGCCACCCCCGGTTCGGCGAGCGGACCGTCGAGCTACTGCGTCAGGAAGCGGACCAGCGCCACTTGACGCTGACCGTTGAGGCGGCGGTCAGCGCCGTTGACGCGATAGCCATCGCCGTCGACGCCGATCTCATGGCGGACCAGGTGCAGATCCTCGACGCGGCGGCGCTCCTCGCTGTGTTAGACCAGGAGCCATTCGCGGGTGGACTGGTCGGGCTCGATCCGAGCCGGCCAGCGCTGGTCTGCCAGGTGTATGCGCAACACGTCGCGTCCGCCGTCAAGCTGACCCTGGGCCGATTCTATCCGGATGACCACCCAATCGTCATCGCGCGAGCCGCCGGCGTGCCGGACGATGAGATGCTCGAGCCTTGCCGGCTCTTCGAGCTCGATCGTCGTCGCGTCGACCACCTCACCAGCGTCTGGATTCCGGCCCTGCCAGCGCTGGAGGCGACCCGATCATCGTTTGCGTTGCAACGCATTATGGCAAAGTTGCGAGCGCCCGGCGGCTGTCCGTGGGATCGAACGCAGACGCATGCGTCGCTTCGCGATGCGATCATCGAGGAGGCCCACGAGACGGTCGACGCGATCGATGCGGGAGACGCTACGCATCTGGCGGAAGAGTTGGCCGACCTGCTCTTGATTGTCGCCATGCACGCCCAGATCGCGGAGGAGGCTGGTGATTTTGCTCTCGAGGACATCTATGACCATGTCTCCCGGAAGCTCGTCCGGCGGCATCCGCATGTCTTTGGCGATGCGCGGGCGGACACACCGGACGAGGTGGTGACGACCTGGAACGCGGTCAAAGCAACGGAGCGGGCCGTGGCGGGTACGGCTCATTCCGCCCCGTCGTCGAGCCCGATGGACAAACTCCCCCGGTCGATGCCCGCCTTGCACATGGCGCGCGTCTTGTTTGGGGCGCGCAAGGGCGACGCGCCGGTTGCCAGCAATCCAGACCGTGTCACCACCATCGGCGACGCCTTGCTGGCGACCGCGCGGCAGGCGGCGGAGGCTGGGATCGATCCCGAGCACGCATTGCGTCTGGCGCTCCGTCGCTCTGTCGAAGCACATGGGTTGGAAGCGGCGGTGGGGCCACCTACGGGGAGTGTATAAGCGTGACGGTTCAATACGCGGATAGCGATCCAACGATCACCGGCAAGCTGACCTGCGCTTCGCTTCGCACCGGCGACGTGGGCAAGACGGTGACACTTCACGGCTGGGTGCATCGCCGGCGTGACCTGGGCGGCTTGATCTTCCTTGATTTGCGAGACCGGTACGGCCTGACGCAGATCGTGTTCAACCCGCAAGTGACGCCCGAAACCCACGAGCTGGCAAGCGCGGTTCGCAACGAGTACGTCTTGCGGGTGACGGGCGAGGTCCGAGCGCGGCCGGAAGGGACGGTCAACCCAAAGCTGCCAACCGGGATGATCGAGATCGAAGCCACCGGGTTGATCGTTCTGAACGAGGCGAAGACGCCGCCGTTCGACATCAACCAGGACGTCGAGGTCGAGGAGAGCCTGCGGCTCAAGTATCGCTACCTGGATCTCCGGCGGACGCGGATGCAGCGAAATGTCATCCTGCGGCATCAAATCGTGCGGCACATGCGTGAGTTCCTGTGGGCTCGAGGCTTCGTCGAGGTGGAAACCCCCACGTTGATCAAGAGCACGCCGGAAGGCGCTCGTGACTTCCTCGTTCCGAGCAGCGCGTCGCCGGGAAACTTTTACGCCCTGCCGCAATCCCCCCAGCAGATGAAGCAGTTGCTGATGATCGCCGGGCTCGACCGCTACTTCCAAATCGCCAGGTGCTTCCGAGACGAAGCGCAGCGAGCCGACCGCCAGCCCGAGTTCACCCAGCTCGATCTCGAGATGGCCTTTGTCGATCAAGAAGATGTCATCTCCTTGATGGAACAACTCTACATCGAGCTGAGCGAGCGGTTCTCGCAGAAGCGGGTCAGCACCATGCCGTTCCCACGGCTGACCTACCACGAGGCGATGGCGCGGTATGGGAACGACCGGCCGGATACCCGGTTTGGGGTCGAGCTGCGGGATGTCTCCGCCGCGTTTGCGGAGACGGGATTTCAAGCATTCGCCAACGTGCTAGAAGGCGGTGGCCAGATCAAGGCGATCGTCATGCCGGGCTGTGCCGAGTACACCAGGCGGGAGGTCGACGAGCTGACCGAGCTGGCGAAGCGAAACGGGGCGAAGGGCCTGGCGACATTCGCCGTGCGCGCGGAGGACATCCGAGCGCCAATCGCGAAGTTCCTGTCGCCGGAGGAACTTGCCGCGGTGACCAGCGGGATCGGGGCGACGGTTGGTGATCTTGTGCTTGTCGTCGCTGACGCCCCGGCAGTGGTGGCGAAGAGCCTGTCCGCCCTGCGAGAGGAAACTGGCCGGCGCTTGACGTTGGCGGATCCGAATGCCCTGGCCTACTGCTGGATCGTCGAGTTTCCGCTGTTCGAGTGGAACGAGGATGAATCCCGCTGGGAGGCGACACACAACCCCTTTTCCGGCTTTTTTGCCGAGGATGCGGACAAGTTGGAGTCAGACCCCGCCGCGGTCCGGGCGAAGCAGTACGACCTGGTGCTGAATGGGAACGAAGTCGGCGGCGGCAGCGTCCGGAATCACCGGCGCGCGGACCAGGAGCGGATGTTCGGCCTGATGAATTACACGGCGGCGGAGACTCGAGCGCGGTTCGGCGCCTTGCTCGAAGCGCTCGATTCGGGGGCGCCGCCACACGGCGGGATCGCGATGGGGGTCGACCGGACCGTGATGTTGTTGGCGGAAGAGGAGAGTATTCGCGAGGTGATCGCCTTCCCGAAGAACCAACGTGGGCTCGACCTGATGTTTGAGGCGCCGGACGCCGTGGGCCGCGAACAGCTCACGGACCTTGGTCTGGCGCTCGATCCGAAGCGGGCGATCAGCCTCTGGGCGGACGGCAACACGGATTAGCTGCCGGCGGAATCGGCCGAGAAGCCCATGTCCGCCAGCAGGGCCGTCGCGACCTCGGCTTCGTGCCAAGGGACTTTCTCGCGGCCGTGGATGATGCTGCCCTCGTGCCCCTTGCCGGCGAGTAGGACACAGTCGCCGGGCCGGGCCCTCGCCAGCGCAAGCTGGATCGCGGCTCGCCGATCGGAGACACGAGCGAAACTCTCGCCTTCCCGCCC
>JACCYK010000600.1 GCA_013696525.1 Chloroflexia bacterium | reverse complement strand
GCGTCGTTGTTGGCGACGGATGGCGCCCGCTGCGGCCTGCTGTTCGTCTTCTCGATCCCGCTCTGGTGGCTCTTCGAGGTCGCCAATCGTTTCCTGGGGAACTGGGAGTATGTGCTACCGCATCCGTACCCGCCGGTGGTGTACGCCTTGCTGGCGTCGCTCGCGTTCTCGACCGTGATCCCGGCCTTGTTCACCACCGCCACCCTGCTGCGGACGTTTCCCGTTTTTCGCCGGCCCCGGTATTGGCTCCGGCTCGCGCCGTCACGTCGCGGTCTGGTGCTCATCAGCCTGGCCGGCCTGGCCCTCGTGATTCTGGCCCTAAGCTTTCCCCGCGTCGCGTTTCCGTTGATCTGGATAGGTTTTTTCTTGCTGTTCGATCCCGTCAACCGGCTGCTCGGCAACACGAGCCTAGCGACGGACGTGGCCGGGCGGCGCTGGGACACGGTGCTGGTCCTCTTCGCCGCCGGCCTCATCTGCGGCTTCTTCTGGGAGCTGTGGAACTGGCACTCCCTGCCGAAATGGGTTTATCACATCCCCTACGCCAACCGGCCAACCCTGTTCGAGATGCCACTCCTCGGCTACGGCGGCTACCTCCCCTTCGCCCTCGAGGTGTATGCGGCGTATCATCTCCTCCATTGGAGCATGTTTCGCCGCCAAGAATCGTTCGTGACTTTCGACCAGTCGAGACCTCCATCAGACCGGTGAGGCTCTATGCCACCCCGCCTTACCGAATATGAGCGAAGGCTTGATGCACCAGGCATCAACTGGATGAGATTGCGGTTTGTGACAATGCAAGGGAACGTGATCGACTTTACGGTCCAGTATGAAACTGTCGTTGACGGCAGGCTAACACCCGTTGCCCGCTACGACACCCATCACGATCGTCCGCACCTGGATATGCTGTACCATGACGGTCGCCAAGAAAAACGGTGGATCAATGAGGCCCCACCGTATAATGGCATTATGCAGGAGGCGGTTGATGACTTTATTAGCAACTGGCCGACGGATCTACGAGCGCACTTTCGGGGGCACCTATGAGCACCGCGCTTGACGCCGTTGACAACGCGGCCCGCGATGAGGAACAGATCGTGCCGGCTTCGGATATCGCGTGGCTCGATCGTCAGTTTCTGCAAGAAGCGCTTGCCGATCCCGACCGGCTGGACCGTATTCCAAACGGTGCCGTTCTCGTTATTGTGCCGACGGATGATGCAGAACTGGCAGCGACGGAACTTGCGAAAGCCGATCGCATGCGTGCGGACGGACGAACGGTCCACATCGAACGGATTGGGCCACGACAGCCAGATCCTCCTCCGTGGTGGCTTGCGGAGCGAGTTCCGGCCAACCTTCGAGCGTCGCTTCCGGCCGCCGAGTCGCTCCTCAACGGACCGGGGCTCACCGTCGTCTTTGACCAATCCCGCGATTTGCTCTTGGCCAGCGAGCGCCGTGGCCAGCAACCAGGATTGGCCTGGCCGCTGTCCGGTGGTCCCGTGGTCTTGGTTGACACCAGCACCAACCGCGCCTTCGCGTTTCTCGTGCCGGACTTCGTGACGCGCACGATCCCGCGGCGACCGCATCTCGCCTACATTTTGGCGATGGCCGAGCTCCGGCCCCTGCGACCGGACGATGTGGGCGACTTTGCGTTGCCTGCAGCACACGAGGCCGAGGTCGCGGTGCCGGCTCGACCGGAGCCATTGTCCCCGGAGCACCGCGCCGCGCTGGTCACGGCATTTGGCGAGCTTACGGGCGAAGCCAACGCGAGTTGCGTCCGGACCCAATTCTTCCAATCCGACTGAATCACGACCAGATTCGAGCTACACAATTGAGAGACGGCCTGAAGCTCGGGCCGTCTCTCCCGCGGGAGCGATTCCTTCGACCGGGGCCCCGGGGGACCGGCTCGATGGCATCCAGTTGCCGGCTACTGGCGAGGACGGCCGCCGTCGGTGCCGCTGGCATCGTTGGTCTGGACGGCGCCGCTGCTGGTATTCGTCGTCCCCGCGTCAGATCCGGTGGTCGTGGTGGTGCTCGTCGTGCTCTCTGACGGTGCGGCCGCCGGCGGCGTGTCGGTGGTGGGCGCCGGCGTGGCGTCGTCGACCGGCGCCGGGT
The DNA here is from genome assembly GCA_013696525.1 of Chloroflexia bacterium. Classification (GTDB taxonomy): domain Bacteria; phylum Chloroflexota; class Chloroflexia; order Thermomicrobiales; family UBA6265; genus JACCYK01. The sequence goes on along the minus strand of JACCYK010000600.1, from coordinate 933 downwards.
CGCCGCCTTGACCGGCGGTGCCGTCGTTGGTCGTGCGCTGGTCGCCGCCGTTGCTGACCTCGCCATCGGCGCCGCTGGCGCTGCTGGTTTGGCCCCCGGCGGACGTGCCGGCCGGGGCCGGCTCAGCCGCCGCGCCGGTGCCGGTGCCGGTCGAAACCGGACCCCCCCCGCTCAGAATGGCGTCCAGGTACAGCTTGGCGCCGGCGGCGCAGAGCGAGCCTTCGATGCCGCTGTCGATACAGGCGTCGAACTCGGCCCGCATCGCGTCGAGCGGGGCAAGCTCTTGCTCTTGGGCGATAACCGGGAGCGCGAAGGCGAGCGGCACGGCGGCCGCGAGCGCGATCGAGGCGATGCGGGCCCGCCGCCGAGTTGGTTGGTGTCTGCCGTGGTGTTCCATGATCCCCTCCTCGTGGCCGCGCTCGCCCCGCCCCGCTCCTCGATCGTCGATTGAGCGGGCTGGCCCTACACCCGGGTCGCGCCAGCCGTACCGCTCCACTGTACCGAACGGACACGAGTTCGCCAACCCCGGCCGGGGATGTCCCACTCTGGCCTTGACATCCGGGGTTCAAAGCGTATCCTACACGTAAGAACGAGTTCCCAATCACTAGAGGCGATTGTCCGCTGGCCCGGCGACCAGCTTCGACTGCTTGAGTCTCGTGCGCATCTTCGGAGGAATGGGCCCTGGACGTCCCTCGGCCTCGTCACGCGGCCCTCCCGGCATATCGTCGAGTCCTCGGAGGACGATTCCATGAACGAACGGTGGTATCGGCGCGCGATCTTGGCCCTCGTCCTCGTCGCGACCCTGCTGGCGCCGCTGGCCCAGCACGGCTGGGGTGCCGGCGCGCAAGAGGCGACGCCTGCTGGCGAGCAACACGGAACTTCTGTTGTTGGCGCGGAAATGGGGACTCCCGTTCCCGGGGCGCAAACCTGGCA
>JACCYK010000597.1 GCA_013696525.1 Chloroflexia bacterium | reverse complement strand
CCGGCCCGGCGAAGACCCCGGCGGCCCACGCCATCCTCGACCGGCTGGCCGACGTCGGGCTCGGCTACCTCAGCCTCGGCCAGCCGCTCACCACGCTGTCCGGCGGCGAGCGGCAGCGGCTCAAGCTCGCTACCCACATGGCCGACAAGGGCGGCGTCTACGTCCTCGACGAGCCGACCACCGGCCTCCACCTCGCCGACGTCGAGCAGCTGCTCGGCCTGCTCGACCGGCTCGTCGCCTCCGGCAAGTCGGTCATCGTCATTGAGCACCACCAGGCCGTGATGGCGCACGCTGACTGGATCATCGACCTCGGCCCCGGCGCCGGCCACGACGGCGGCCGGATCGTCTTCGCGGGCACACCCGCCGGCCTCGTCGCCGCCCGTTCCACCCTCACCGGCGAGCACCTCGCGGCCTACGCCGGCGCCTGACCGGGGCCCGCGCGGACACCGTGAGACCAGTTCCCTCATCTATTTCGACCAGCAGCGGTGTTCATGCGAGTTGAGCCAGGGGTGGGTAGCCGGCGTGGATGAAGTAGCCGCGGGCGTCGTCCGAGGTGATCGCCCGGAGGGCGGCCCAGATCGCCTCATGCGTGCGGGCCGCCACCATGCACAGCCGGGTCTTGAGCTTGGCGAGGGCCTCCTCGGTTGCTGCCGGAGCTGAAGGTACCGCTTGACCGTCGCTCGCCCCACCCCGAATACCAGCGCGGCCGCGCTCCGGGACATCCCCCGTCGACGGCCGCGATGATCCGCAGCCGGAGATCCTCGGAGTAAGCTTTCATGCCCCCAAGGTCGCCCCCGGCTCAACTCCCCGGCACACCGGCACGGATTGAGCAATGCGTTGCGCCTCGCCGCGGCGACGCGGTTCAACGCTGAGGTCCGCGCTCACGAAATCTCCCGCTTAGCCGCCACCCTCGGCTGCGACGCCACCCCCGAGGTTGCCATTGCTGCGGTCTGCCGCCTTGCCGACAACCTGGACGAGCCCGCCAATCGGCAAGCCATCGACGTCAGCGAAACGGACCGGCCGGCCATGGCCACCCAAGTCATTGGAGTCGAGCGCCTGATCCGCCAGAACCCTGGCCCTGTCACGGCTACCGACCTTAAGGCTGTCCTCTGCGACGCCTGGGTTGGAGCCAGTGATCACTTGACGCCAGACCAACGCCTCCAATGCATCCGCGGGAATCGACTTACCCAGCTACCGCGTAGAGCACCCCGAGAGCGACCAGCACGCCGGACGACGCCACCATCGAGCGTGGCGTTGGCGCGGGCGCAACCTTGTAAACCAAGACGACCGCGGCTAGCACCATCATCCAGACCAGGTTGGCCATTCCAATGAGCACCATCGCTACCATCAGCCCTGCGCTACATCCGAGGCAGCTCACCCCATAACGGGCTCCTGCCACGACTGCACTGCGCATCAAGTTGAACGGAAGTGGGCCGTGGAGCGCGCATCGCTCGCGGCACAATCCCTCACTCGCCCGCTTGACGGGAGTCAATGCGTACAGGCCGGCGATGACGAGGGCGGCTCCGCCAATGAGTCCCTGGTTAGGCCACGGCATATCGACCGAGTTGTAGAGCATGTAGCACGCGATGCCAAATGCCAGCCACACGCCGAGATACGTGGCGCCCAGCATAGCCGTGGCGGCCCGCCAGCCTCGCCGACGCTCAGTATTCTGAGCGAACTCGAACACGAGTGGTATCGCCGACGGGAGCATCATCGCAGCCATCATCACAGCCCAGCTCACGACGAATGGGCCAAACGAGCCAAGTCCCATGGCCATGTCGTCCATCGAGCTCATCCGCACGATCGTCAAAGCCCACGCGAGGGCCGCGACGATGAGAAACGCGAGCGCGAACAGGGCCGGAGCGGCGATCTCTTGTGGGCCATCACCAGTCTGAAAGAGGCGGCAGGCCGGACAGAATCCGCGGCGCGGCGAAGTTTTGATCAGTCCGACAGCGGAAAGCACCTTAGCGGGCAACATCAGTCGGAATACTCGTCGTGGCGCCGAACCCACTCGTCCAGCCCGCCCTCGCCCTCGTCGCGTCCCTTTGGGACCAGGTCCATGTAGTGGTAGGCGACGTTCAGCATGTCGAGGCCGCGCTCATAGGTGGAGTATGTGTGATAGATTTTGCCGACGTCGTTCAGAAACACACTGATTCCCGGCGCCTCCGACGATTCCGGCCGCGGCATCAGCCGGTAGTTGTACTCAACCTTGGCCGCCTTCAGCTCATCCGGCGTGAACGACACGTGATAGTCGAAGTTGAACTCGCAATCCGCGGATGAGAACCAGGGAAACGTCCAACCCATCCGTTTCTTGTACGCCGCAATCGCCGGATACGGGGCCAACGATACGGCCACCATCGTAATGTCGCGGTGGTTCAGGTGGACGGTGATACCGTTGAAGTTGTCCATCCACCACGAGCACGCATAGCAGGCAGCGTCGGCGGTCCACGTCGTTTGTCGCCCGGCCGTGTCTGGATTGAACATCGCATGATAGACCACGAGCTGGCGGCGTCCACCGAACATGTCTTGCAGGGACACCTTGCCATGCTCGCCCTCGAAGACGTATTCATTTTCCACGAGCTCCCATGGAAGCTCTCGGCGCTCGCGACTCAACTGGTCGCGCAGGTGCGTGAACTCCTTTTCTTTCGCCAGGTGCTTCTTGCGAGCCGCCACCCATTCGTCGTGAGAGACCACCTTGTGAACTACCACTCAAGCCTCCTAACGTTCCACGATTACAACCTGAAGGCGCCTCGCGGTTGGCTTGCGTTGCAATCGAAACCGATTGGTTGCAGTATAGCTGTGCTCGCCGCGCGCCTGCAACTATGGAGTTGCGGGCTCATGCCGGGAGGTCGCCGTGGAGGTCCCTGACTCGATCGAACGCGAACTCATCTTGCCGGTGCCGCCGGAGCGCGTCTGGGCCGCGCTGACTCGGCCCGACCAGCTCAGCGCCTGGTTCGGGACGCAGGCGTCCATCGATCTGCGTCCAGGCGGAGAAGTCATCTTTAGGTGGGAGGGCTCGACGGGACCACGTGGCACCAATCGTGGCGTGATCGAGGCTGTTGAGCCGCCGAAGCGCTTTGCATTCCGCTGGCAATCCAGCCCGGACACCGTACAGATGACGCGAGTCGAGTTCACGCTCGAGCCTCATCTTGAAGGCACACGTCTGCGCCTTGTTGAATCAGGCTTTGCCAGCTTGCCACCCGAGCTCCGCATCGGCTGCCATGAGAGCAATACGCGCGGTTGGCAGCGTGAGCTTGGGGAGCTGGCACAGTATCTGGCCGTGCGCTGATGCGAGAGGCACCGGACGCCGTCTTCGCCGCGCTTGCTGATCCGACCCGCCGCCGAGTGCTGCGCCTGGTGGCCGAGCGGGGTCCGACGTCGGCAACGCTCCTCGAGCGTGAACTGCCTGTTACTCGCCAGGCGATCGTGAAGCACCTGGTCGTGTTGAGCCGAGCCGGCCTCGTCACCGGCCAACGCGCGGGGCAAGAAGTCCGCTACGCGCTGGTGCCGGAGCCGCTGGACGAAGTCTCAGAATGGATTGCCGAGATTGGGTCGCGCTGGGACGAACGACTGGCGCGGCTGCGTCAGGTCGTGCTCGATCAGGAGACAGAGTGGTCCTGATCGGAGTAGCCTATCATGCTCCCAGTATCGCACCCGGCTCAACTTCCAGGCACACCGCCGTGGTTCCGCGGCCATAAGCCGTCGTTTGTCGTTCACGTCAATGGACGCGACGCGGTCGCGTACGACCGCGAGGGCGCGTCCGCAGGTCGTCTTCCCGACCGCTGGGCCGCCGGTCAGGATCAGCGGTCGCATCGTCGCGTTCCTTCCTGGTTCTCGTCCCCAGGAGCGCGTGTTTCGTCACCTGGTTGTTTCGGTGCCCGGTGAGGGATCGGCTTGCGTGCGGGCGGGTTCTCGTTCGGCGGTGTGGGCGCCCCAGAGCGGTGAAGGCCAGAAGCAGGTCCTAGAACTCAGCACGCTTCCGGGTGTCGAGAATGTGGCGCTGGCTCCGTCCCAGGGACACGAGTGGCCACGACGGGACGCGCGACGAAGAAGGAGAACCACCATGATCGAACGGATGGACCACATGGGCATCGTCGTCGACGATCTCGCGGCCGCGACGGCGTTCTTCGTCGAGCTCGGACTCGAGCTACAGGGTGAGGGGCCGGTCGAGGGTACCTGGGTGGACCGCGTTGTGGGGCTCAAGGGCGTCCGGGCGGATTTCGCGGTCGTTGAGACCCCGGACGGCCACGGACGACTCGAGCTGACGAAGTTCCACACGCCGTCGGACCAGGAAGGTGACCGGCCCGCGCCGGCGAACACTCCGGGCATCCGCCACGTCGCTTTCGCTGTCGACGACATCGACGCTGTCGTCGCCGGCCCGCGAGCGCGCGGCGCGGAGCTCGTCGGTGAGCTGGAGCGC